>JANYDE010000022.1 GCA_025359915.1 Chamaesiphon sp. 336R_metabinner_41
CGCATCCGCGCTCTGAATCCAGATGTTCTTTTTTGTTTGCGGTTAGTACCGCCGAGAGTACGCTTTGTCATACTTGTATCTGCTCGAATTAACTAATTATTAATACTATGCTGGGCAAAAAAGCCACAATGTACTAGTATAACAGCTATTGTGCAAGAAGTTCGGAGATGGGAGATGGGAGTTGGGAGTTGGGAGATGGGAGATATTAAATTTTAGATGGTTGGGGTAGCTTATTCTATGGAGAATCGACTTTTCCAGGTAAATTGGACATTAGGATAATTAAGATACCTAGAAAAATCAGTCCGAGCAGTCCAGATAGTGGATTGCCATTTATTCCTGTGATCCAGTCGGAGACTTGACCGGAATACTTGACCATCTGCCCTACATTGATAATATAATAAGCCCAAACCATCCCAGCATGAAGTCCGATCGACATCCCCAGTAGATTTTGATTTTGACGTTTGGCAATAATTACTGCTGTACCAAGTAAATATAATCCTGGAAATTGGGGGAAGGATTCAATCATCGCTTGAATCGGTTTGAGAAAGTGAAGCGCGGCAAACAAACCAGCTCCAACGATTAAAGAGTTTTTGGGTGAATAATCTTGCTCTAACTCGTCTAACATCCACCCTCGAAACAATAACTCTTCGGCTAATGCTGTACCTAATGCAGTTGCCGAACCTTCTAGTATTAATTGGATGATGGGTAATCGCGGGTTTTGCCATGTCAACCACCCAAATAATCCTTGGGTGATAAATAGCGCGAAGGCAAAGCAGGAACCGATCGCGAGTCCTTTGAGTAATAGTAATCCATTTTGGCGGCTGAAGACTAGTCCATAGCGGGAATATAGATTGGGATGTTGATATACTTTGCGTCCCCACCAAGGCAATAATGCGATAAACTCGATCGCGAGTAATCCCATTGTCAGGATTGAGAGTAAATTTTTAGTGCCAGGATCTTCGAGATTTTGGGTGTTACCCATTACCAGATATATCAATCCTAATCCAGGCGACCACAATAGAATCAGCACCAGGAGAAAGCTGATCATTCTCACTGGTGCTGGATAATTTTTAATTTGACTAAGATTTAGCATCACAAATTAATATTGTTTTAATCTGCTGGCTCGATCGTACTGGTAAGACCGTGACTTTTCAAGACTTCGCAGTAATGTTCGGCGTGTTCTTGGTTGCAAGTGATGACTAGAGCCATTCCATATTGATGTGCTTCCATCATCACATTAATTGCTTGAGGTGCAGAAAGATTGGGAATGGTAGTTACCAATACCTCAACGACATGCTCCATCCCATTAAAATCGTCGTTGTGCAATAGCACTTTATAATTTGGTGCCAGTCTACGGATGGTAGCTGGTTTCTCGATCGTTTCGGTAAAGCTCATTTTCTAACAGTTGATAGTTGATAGTTGATAGTTGATAGTTGATAGTTGATAGTTGATAGTTGATAGCTAGAACCTATAGTAGCTGTTCTTAGCTACACCTTTATTCTACCCATTCCTCGCCGATAAACAAATCTATCGAGTAAGCTCTCCTAGAGGATTTTTGCCAAAAATGGTATAACAAACTGGGGCACTTTGCTCGATCCTCATATTTGCACATCCATGACCGATACACCCAGTTTAATCTCACCGCTACCTAAACCTAGCACTAAAGCTAGTCCCCCAATCATCCTGGGAGTGATGGCATCGGGAAGTGGGAGTAATTTTGAAGCAGTGGCTCGATCGATCGAGTGTGGCAATTTAAACGCTAAAATCGCTGTATTGATCCATAATAAACCAGATATCCAGGCGATCGATCGAGCACAACAACGTGGGATCCCGACAGTATTTCTCGATCATCGTAATTATCCCACGCGAGAGGATCTCGATCGAGCAATTGTCGCTACATTCCAAGCGTATCAAGTAGAATGCGTGGTGATGGCTGGTTGGATGCGGGTGATTACTCAGGTGTTGATTGATGCTTTTGTCGATCGAGTGATCAATATTCATCCTAGCTTACTTCCGAGTTTCCCAGGGATTAGATCGATCGAGCAAGCTCTCGCAGCAAAAGTTAAGATTACTGGCTGTACAGTACATTTAGTCAGTCTAGAAGTAGATTCTGGGCCGATTCTCGTTCAATCAGCCGTACCAGTTTTCCCTGATGATACTGCCGAAACGCTCCACGCACGAGTACAGATTCAAGAGCACCTTATTCTACCTCAAGCGATCGACATATTAGCCCAGAATCGTCTCTAATGAAGCTAATGCTTTCAGACCGTTTCTTTGATGGGGATGCTCAAATCCTAGCGTTGGTTGCCAAATTTTCAGTGCTTGCTGCCATAATATGAAAAGCCCTGTCTTCAATAATTTGAAGACAAGGCTCTTTCAATCTACTTTATCTATTAGCCGACGCTAACAATGATTTTAGGAGCTGGATATACACCTTTAGCGTATTTAACAGCAAACTCATCCAAGGATGCAGTTTTGATTTTGCTAGCATTACCAGCAGCCCAGAAAGCTGTGTAGCGTTCTGCACATACTTTTTGCATGTATTTGATCGATGGTTTCAGGAAGTGGCGAGGATCGAATTCTTCAGGCTTGCTGAAGAGTGCTTCGCGCACTGCTGCGGTGATTGCTAGGCGGTTGTCGGTGTCGATGTTGACTTTACGGACACCACATTTGATCCCTTTTTGAATTTCTTCTAAAGGTACACCATAAGTTTCAGGGATTTTACCACCGAACTTGTTGATGATTGCGAGTAAATCTTCTGGTACAGAAGAAGAACCATGCATGACTAAGTGGGTGTTTGGGAGACGGTTGTGAATTTCTTCAATCCGGCTGATTGCTAAGATTTCGCCCGTTGGTTTGCGGGTAAATTTGTAAGCTCCGTGACTGGTACCAATTGCAACTGCTAGTGCATCTACACCAGTTTCTTCTACGAATTGTACAGCTTCTTCGGGGTCGGTGAGCAGTTGGTCGTGGGAAAGTACGCCATCAAAACCGTGTCCATCTTCAGCTTCGCCCATACCTGTTTCGAGAGATCCTAAGCAGCCTAGCTCGCCTTCTACGCTTACGCCGATCGCATGAGCGACTTCGACTACCCGACGAGTAACATCGACGTTGTACTCGAAGCTGGCTGGAGTTTTAGCATCTGCTTCTAAGGAACCATCCATCATGACGCTGGTGAAGCCCTGTTTCATTGCTGAGTAGCAAGTTGCAGCACTGTTACCATGATCTTGGTGCATGGAGATGGGAATGTTTGGATATGTTTCCACAGCCGCTAGAATCAAGTGGCGGAGGAATGCTTCACCAGCATAACTACGCGCACCGCGAGAAGCTTGTAAGATTACGGGGCTGTCAGTTTCTTGAGCAGCCTGCATAATTGCTTGGATCTGCTCCATGTTGTTGACGTTGTATGCTGGAATACCGTAGCCGTTTTCAGCCGCGTGATCCAACAAAAGTCTCATTGGGACTAATGCCATTAGAATTTTCTCCTATATCTAAATCTTTATGTCTTGTCGTTTTTTTATTCGGGGGGAACCCCCGAATAAAAACGCCGCAATATTCGATCGTATAGACCGTCAAGTCATAATTAATAACTAAGGATACTTTACCAAATATTTGTAGGTATCGATCCGATTCGCGCTAAATTAAATTGCCAAATAACAAAGGGAGCAGTAAAAAACCACTCCCTTTGTTGATATTTATGGGACGCCCGAGGGTCGAACTCGGGGCCAGTCGGTTAAAAGCCGAATGCTCTACCACTGAGCTAGCGTCCCATTTAGACGCGATATTTTCGCGCCTCAACTAATATAACATGGAGGTCTAAAAATTGGCAAGTATAATTTTAATTAAACTTGGCAGCAAAGGTTACTTTGGTAGTTAAAGTCTCCCCTGGAGCTACGTACAGCAGATCTGTACCTGTGTTCAAACTGTTGCGAGGAGCTGTCCAAGGTTCGAGACAGTAAAAATTTTTGTCTTCGACAGTCCAAAAAACAATCGTCCGATAGTTTTCGCTCGATGTCATCGTCAAAGTCAGATTTTGGCTAGCATCTTTGACGGTGGCGACGGTACCAGTGATGGTGGTAAATGCGGCATCGATTTCCGTTTGGCTAAAGTCAAATTTACCTGCAAAGGGATGAGTTTCGCCTGTTTGCTTTTCGGTATAGCTGGCTGCGGGAATCTCAAATGTCAGACTATTCTTGTCCGGTGCGAGGAAATAAGGATGTAAGCCGCTGCTAAAAGGCATTGGGGTCGCAGATTTATTAGTATATGTCTGATCGATCGCCAATTCACCACCAGAAATGCGATAGGTGAAACTGACGCTAAAATCAAAGGGATAAACTGCGCGGGTTGCGTCGTTACTTTCCAATGTCACCGTCAGACTCGCGTCAGTAGTGGTAGATTGGTGGGTAACAGTCCAAGGTAGCTCACGTCCAAAACCATGCTGTTTGAGCGAATACTGTTTATCGCCAATCGAGTAAGCATTGTCAGGTAAATTACCACAAATCGGAAATAGAATCGGGAAGCCACCGCGCACACTCAGGCTCGGATCTTCATTAAATCGATCGACATCCAAGTACATTAACTCACGATCGTTCACTTTCCAGCTAGTGATAATTCCGCCTCGGCTGGGGTAGACTGTCAGCGAACTTTGGCTCTGAGTATCATTTAATACGTAAGCTGATTCGGTTTGAGGCTGCTTGGTAATCGTAAACATATTTTAGTTGGGAGATGGGAGTTGGGAGATGGGAGTTGGGAGATGGGAGTTGGGAGATAGTTATTTCTTTCCCCTTTCCCCTTTCCCCTAAATAAGAACTTACGTTACTAGGTCTTAACTTATTAAGCAAAGAGACAAGCAAACGGGTATTATAGTTATATAGGCTACACGATCATTGTTGCTATAATATCGATCGAGTAATTCAAAATCGGCTGCTTACATGAAAATTCTCGACTAAACAGATCGCTTCTAGTTAATTTTGGGAAAGATAATCTAGTCACCACTTAGATCGCTACTAGAGTCCCAGTTCCACTGCCAGGTTTATTCGTTTAGGAGAAGTTACCATGTTACACCGTAAGATTTATCAAATGTGTGAAGATGGTCGGGAAGTATGTATTTTCCTCAGAGACCAACAACGGTGGATCGAACGCGCGCGGATTACCGATATCGAGGGCGATTTAGTCACGATCCGCTATGAGACTGATGAAGATGATGAAGTCTCAGCTTGGGAAGAAATGGTTCGACTCGAAAGTATCGCCTCCATCAGTCAGAAATTAGCTTCTGTCCATCGCGGTAATAGCGAGCCGCTAGTCTCTGACGACTGTCATGAGTTGGAACAAATTCGCCCTAAGACTACTCCTGAGGAGTAAATAATCTAACTAGTAGCAGCGATTCAAACCGCTGCTAGTTCTGTACAGTCCAGATTTTGCCTAGACTGACATCATTCACGTTTCTTCGGATGGGTTGGATTGTCCTAGTACTGGTACGAGATAAGCAACCAATAGTCCCACCACAAATCCGCCGCAATTCCGTAATAATGGCAACAAGTCAGTTGTGCGAGTTACGACTGGGGCTACTCCAAATGCGAAAAATAGAATTCCCCATAGTGGTGAGAAAATCAAAGCCCACTGCCAAGCAAAACCTTCTCCAGGCTTGCGATATTGTCCGGCAAATCCACAGATAACTCCGCCGATAGCCGAGCTAATCAGTGTCAGGTTCCATTGTTCCTTTGGCAATCCTGGTACGACATTACAACCGCCTCTGACTAAGCAGGTTTTGACTGCTTCTAAGGAGTCAATAATGGCACTGTCCTCGCCATTTTCGCGCACATAGTACATATTCCCAAATCTGGTTTGCAGTTCGATCCAGAAGGTTCTAGGCATGAGTCTGTAGACATCATCGCCAACTCGGAAGTTGAGGGTATTGCCACCGCGAGAATCTGAGACGACTAGGACACTTTTCTCATCTAGTCCCCAATATTTGCGGACTGCACGTCCGGGGGTTCGATCGTATTGGGTGAGAATTCTTAGTTTCCAGCCAGTCTCAGTCTCGAATTTTTCGATATCCTTGACGAGGTTTTCCTCTTGAATCGGGGTGAATGTTTTCGCGAGATCGATGATGGGTGTTTGTTCTGTAGGTAAGAGTTCGGGATTGTCAAAAGCTTGTGCTGACGGCGCGATCGACCAAACGGATATACTTAAGACTATCGCGATTGCAGATCCGAGTAGACGACGTAATATCATTTTCGATGAGGGTGTTTTCTAGTAAATTCAGTTAAATGGATCGGCTGAGAAATAGCGATAGGCATCGATCGTTGCCAATCTTTCAGGCTGTCTCTACCAATAAAAATTAATCTATTATTAACTTACTTTACAATACTTTACGAAAAAACGGGAGTTTGAGAATATCGGGAGCTGGCTGCACCGAACGGGGCGAGGTTTAATAGCCTCCTTCGACTCTACTGACATCTTGCACCAGTTTAGACGACTATTGCTTAGTGTAGATCCAGGGCGGGCACAAGACCGCACCCCTACACAATTAACCTGTAGGAGTACCCTCGGATCTCTGCTTTTACTAGTCTTTCTGTATTGGTGGAAGCTGTGAGTCTACCAATCATACTCAAATTTTAACGAACCAACGTTGACGATACATCAGGTAGGATACACCAAACCATAATAAGACAGTCGCGATCGCAAATAGCACGCCACTATTAAGCGTGCCGGACCATCCAAATAGCTGATTATTTAATAGTTCGTAAATGGATTTAGCTTTTTCGCCAGTACCAATCTGATTAACCATTAATAGCTTAATGAAGACGATCGAAGCTACATAGATAAAAATTGCATTTAAACCCATAATTTCAAAGGGTTTAAACCACTTAATATACTTGCGGACATCTACCAATTCATAACAAGCTGCCAAAGATATTAATCCCCATCCAGTCGTAACTAGCACGAAAGAACTAGTCCACATTTTCTTGTTAATGGGAAAAAAACTATTCCAAACTAACCCAATTACCAAAGCTGCTAATCCAAACATTAGCAGATTGAGGCTAGTGCGAGAAGCGACTGATTGGCGTTTTAACCATGCACCCGTGAGATAGCCAAATAAGATATTAACTATCGCCGGAATCGTGCTGAACAAGCCTTCTGGATCGCTCATTGACTTAGACCCTTTGTGTAAATGCGCTGGGGTAATAATTAGCCTGTCGATATAAGATCCAAAGTTGCCAAATTGTGTAAATACACCATCAGCATTATCTAAAGCTGGCACAAAATTTAGGACTAACCAATATCCAATTAAAATTGTCCCTGCCAAGGTCCATAGTTTTTTTTCAGAAAGTGTCAAAATTGTAATCGAACTTAGGAAGAATGCAACTCCGATGCGCTGCAATACTCCCATGATTCGCAAGTGTGCAAGATCTGGAAAAATCTTCGGTTCAATCAGATTGTAATTCCAGAATAAGTTATTTAAAATCAAGCCCAATCCAAATAAAATTGCACTGCGCCGAACAATTTGCCAATATACATGCTTGGTAATCGAGGCATTTTTATTCGTATATTTAGCGAGCGAAAAAGCCATTGCTACGCCAATAATGTAAAGAAAAAATGGAAAGACTAAATCCGCAATCGTGTAACCATGCCAAGGTGCATGATCTAACCACGGATAAGTATCGCCGAGGCTAGCCATATTCACCAAAATCATGGTAGCCATCGTCATCCCACGAAAGACATCTAGGGAGGTTAAACGCATAGGGAAATGGGGAGGGAAAGGGGCGAGAATAAAATGTAAAAATGTTTAATGATACCTTAATTCAGTAGCACCGATTTATCAATCTTAGATCCTGACTAAATAGCTGCACGAGCGCGGATTAACCAATCATCATCATTAGCAGCAATTGCGCACCCGCTCGTACCACCGAGTTTATCCAAAGCCATCAAGACAGCATATTTGAGATCCCAAATTTTAGTCTCTAAACAAGCCACTAGCAAAGGAATTGCCCGCTCGTCACCTAATTCGCCCAAAGCTAGAGCAGCAGCCGCCCGCGACTTCTGAAACTGGGGTTCGCGATTATTCAAAGCTTCGATTAATAGCTCGTAACCTGGTTGATATTTGAGCCAACCGATGATTTTCATCACATGATAATGTGCCCCATAATCGTTATAGGCTTCCTCTTCATAGGTTGCCGACAAAGCCGCTGGTGCTTCGCTTGCGCGTTCGTCTAGAATAGTCTGGGTGGCTAAATAACACAGTCCAAAATCAGTTTCATATAACTGACGAATCAAAAACTCCATCGTCGGTGGTAAATCGTACTCGTGAATTAGTTCTAGATCCTGAGGATGATCGTATAGCGTTTTTTCCAGACTCGATCGAATCTCACTAAATTCAATCTCTCCCCGCTCAACTCCAATATCCGCTAATAGTCTAATCGCACGGAGCCGAAAAACGATCGATACCGGACATCTCGCTATACTTGGAATTGCGGGATAATAATTAGCATCGATCAAATCTTGAATACAAGCACGCCTAGCATTCCGATTTGGGTGAAATAAGAACGCAATTACTCGCTCCATCTGCGTATAATCACCAGTAAATCGACACACCGCCGAAATCGCCGCGCTAGCTGTCGCCTCATCAGTTGACTCTGTAAAAGCTTGGATCCGATCAACTGCGGGTTTATAATCAAGCTTGACTAAGGTATGAATAATCACGCGGTGATTTTGTCCCTCGCGCTCTAATATTTGCGCGATTTCAGATAATATCTGTGGATCTTCAGTCCCAATTTCACCGATCGCCCAAACTGCATTTTCCACAGTATAACAGTCTGCTTCGACCAAACACTTGCGAATTGCAGGTAATGCTTGTTTAGCTTGCAATTTACCTAATGTCTCGATCGATTTTCGCCTTACAATTCGATTATCGAGTTCGTCATCATCATTATCGATCGCTCTCAGTAAAGCATTGATCGATGCCTCTGTGGGAAAATTAATTAAATGAGAAGCTGCGACATAGCGAGACTCGTCCTCAGCAAGCTTATCGCATGGTGTATCCAGCAGATCGATCGCTTCTGCTTCGGTCAGATTAAAAATATTAAAAAAACGTTTATTAGCCATAATATCTTTATTTTATTACGAATTCTGCCGTAATATAGTCATTTCCAAGGAGGCTGGAGTGCCAAATCCCCTCCCAGGAGGGGTGCCCGTAGGGCGGGGTGGGTAGATCTACGCAACCCATACAACCTACCCATAACAAAAGAGGCTCTCAACATATCACTCAACCAAAAGGCAAAGCAACAAATCGAGAACCTCTTTCTGACTCAACTAACTCAAGTCAAATCAAAACCTAAGAAAGGGAGTTGATAGTGTAGTCGAGTAAAGAATTGTACTCAACCAAAGCTTGAGTAGACATGTCGCGAGGAGCACAACCGCGAGTACGAGCAAAGCGAAGAGCTTCAACGTAAGGAGCAGTAGGTAAGTCTAATGCACGGTAAACTTCACGTCCACCAGCAATACCCCACTCATCCAAAGGACCAGTACCACCAACGATGAGGCAGTAGTTGATCAAACGCATATAGTGTTTGATGTCGCGAAGACATTTGTCTTTTTTAACTTGAGTTTCGTTAGCTTCACCAGCGTTGTTCAAGTAACCGTATTTTTTGATGCAAGCATCGTAAGCTTCTTTAGCAACGTTGTCTAAGTTAGCAGCTAATTTCTCAGCAGCTTCTAGACGTGCAGCAGCACGTTGGATGCTACCTTGTACGGATTCTAAGTCAGAAGAGGAAGGAAAACGACCAGCCGCGTCAGCAGCAGCGATTACCGTGGTAACAACAGATTTCATGTTCGGATAACTCCAGAAAAGATTATTTTGATAGTTTGTTTCAATTCAGTCAGCTTGTAACGATGAAGCTCGTCTTAGCTAAGTGCAGAGATTACGCGATCGAAATAGGATGCTGCTTCGGAAGTTAATGCGGAACAGTCGCCTTTAGCGGAACCCATTTGGACGAACTTTTTACCAGCGTTAGCTTCAGTATTGGTGTCGTTGATGTGAGCTACTGCTTGTGCTTTCATGATTTGAACTGCACGGATAGTAGAAGTTGTAGGTACTCCTAGAGCTGCATAAGTTTCTTTCAAACCGTTTAAACAACGGTCGTCGAGTACGGAAGCATCACCAGCGAGCAGAGCGTATGTTACGTAGCGCAATACGATTTCTGCGTCACGAAGGCAAGCAGCCATGCGACGGTTAGGGTAGCAGTTACCACCAGCTTGGATCAAGCCTTGGTTTTCGCAAATCATACCTGCGACTGCATCGGAAACCATGCAGCTTGCATTGCTGGCGATCGCATTAACTGCATCTAAACGGCGGTTGCCACTAGCAACAAAAGCTTTAAGAGCATTAATATCACCGACAACAGAGGTGCTAGCATCGGCTGAAACTACAGCTCTAGAAAAAGCGTCAAGCATTTCGCTCTCCTTAATAAATTGTTTATTTTAATTAATAAGGTCTTGTATTTGTGTAATTTACAAGACATATTGAACATAAAAGATCATGGTCAACTTAGTCTCATCTCTAAGAAACTAAGTAACATTCCTTAACAACTATCTCTAAAGGCATAGGAATTTCTTGTAAAGCCTAGAAATGAAAAGCACCGCTTTTCATTTCTAGGCTTAAGATTTAGTCAGACGACTTTGAGGATATTTGGCGATGGCTCCCGTTCGTTTGTGTGGTGTTACCAAAAAATTTGGACAAAAATCTGGAGAGAATACTGTACTTCGAGATATCAACCTCGAAGTTGCTGATCGCGAGTTTTTAGTTTTGGTAGGACCTTCGGGTTGCGGGAAGAGTACATTACTCCGATTAATTGCTGGACTGGAGGAAGTAACCGACGGCTCAATCTATCTAAACGATCGCCAAATTAATCATTTGCCGCCAAAGGTACGCGATATTGCGATGGTGTTTCAAAGCTATGCACTCTATCCACACATGACCGTCTATAACAATATTGCCTTTGGTCTGAAACGACAGCGATCGCATAAGTTTTCATGGTTGCCGATCGCCAAAAAACTACGCGCTGAAATTGATCAACGGGTGCAACAGGTTGCTGAGTCTCTGCAAATTTCACATTTGCTTGATCGCAAGCCCAAAGAATTATCGGGCGGACAAAAACAACGAGTTGCCTTAGGGAGAGCGATCGCTCGAAATCCTCAAGTCTTTCTGATGGACGAGCCGTTATCTAATCTTGATGCTCAACTTCGCAGTGACACGCGATCGCAGATTGTGCAGTTGCAAAAGCAATTGCAAGTGACGACTATTTATGTCACCCATGATCAGGTCGAAGCGATGACTATGGGCGATCGAATTGTAGTTTTAAATAAAGGTGATATTCAGCAAGTGGACACGCCACTGAATATTTATCGCAAACCTGCAAATCAATTTGTGGCTGGGTTTATGGGTTCACCACCGATGAATTTCTTAGCTGTAAATTTGGCTGTAGATGTTGATGCTAATGGATATCTAAGTGGTGAAAGTTTGCTTAATAAAATCTCAATTCACGATTTATCAATTCATAAAATAATTAATCAAGTAACTAATCAAATCAAAGGCGATCGCGCTTTTACCTTAGGATTTCGTCCTGAAGATTTGCAACCTGCGATCGCGGAGAATGCTCATATCGAAGGCACTGTTGAGTTAGTCGAGGCGCTTGGTTCTGAGACAATTGTGTTATTAAAATTGCCAGATGGCGAGTTAAGGGCAAGAGTCTCAGCGGATATTGGGTTAGAACAGCATTGGCAGATCGGCGATCGCACTTTCTGGCGATTTGACTTGAATAAACTATATGGCTTTGATGCAGAGTCAGGCGCTACTTTACATCATCCGTATTAAAAAAACAAAAGAGTGGG
>JANYDE010000166.1 GCA_025359915.1 Chamaesiphon sp. 336R_metabinner_41
ACGGACAAATCTTTTTCCCGTAGGTTGGGTTGAAGAATGAAACCCAACATTTCTAGGCTGTTGGTGTCAAAGTTGGGTTTCGGAAGCCTCAACCCAACCTACTGATTTTCGTTGTTTCAGGAGTTTTGTCCGTCAATCAGGGGAGGAGGATAGATGCAGATAGCTCTCAGCTTCCAACTCCCCTTTGTAGATATATCAAAGCTTTTGGGAACTATATAAATAGCTACATCTCCAGTCTATTAATTCTAGATGATGTCCACCATTTTGCAACAGGCACAGAGATACCGGAACATGGACACCACTCTCGATCGCAAAGGCTCTGCTGAGGAAAGATCGCGGACTATTCTCATTGTCGAAGACTCCCTATCATACCGCAAGTTGTTGCGTGAATATTTGAGCCAGGACAATCGCTACACTTATCAGATTCTGGAAACAGAGACAGGTGCAGAGGGACTGAAACAATACCGAATTGCCCAACCTGATGCGATTTTATTAGATTATTTGCTACCAGACATGAATGGGCTGGAGTTTTTGCACGCTTTACAACAGCAGATTAAGAAACCAGATCTTCCGGTTGTCTTGATGACACGGTATGAAGATGAGAATTTGGAAACACAAGCGATCGAATCTGGTGCCCAGCAGTATCTCAATAAGTCAGAATTAACAACTGAAAATTTGCGATTGTCTCTGCACAATGCCATTAAACAAGGAGAATTACTTCGTCAAGTCGCCACACTCAAACTCGAAAACAAACAGCATCTCAAAGTATTGCATCAGCAGGAAGAACAGTTGCGACTGGCATTAGCATCAGCACAGATGGGGATTTGGGATTGGGATCTGTTCACAGGGCAAGTTCATTGGAACCAGGAACATGAAGAGTTGTTTGACTTAGCTCCTGGCAGTTTTGATGGCAGTTATGAAACATTCGATCGATGTATTCACCCAGAAGATCGCGCAAGTGCCCACAATGCCGTAGTCCAAGCGATCGAAAATCAGGCGATCCTGTGCCATCAATTCCGCATTGTCTGGGCAGATGGCAGTGTTCATTGGATCGAAACACGAGGAGAAGCATATTTCAAAGATTCGGGGGAACCACTGCGGATGCTGGGCACAGTCGTAAATATCGAAGATCGACAGCAATCAGAACAGATTTTACAAAATCAATTAGAGCAACAACGGTTGGTGATGGATATGACCCAGCGAATCAGGCAATCCCTCGATTTGCAAGAAATTCTCCAAACTACGGTAGATGAAGTTCGGCAGTTTCTGCAAACAGATCGAGTAATTGTTTACAAATTCTCGCCTGACTGGATGGGTACTGTGATCGTCGAGTCTGTGGGAGCAGACTGGAAATCGATCGTCAACACCGAGATCCATGATACTTGTGTTGAATCTTACATCGGTCACTTTCAGCAAGGATTAGTAACCGTAAAATCCGATATTTATAATGCTGGCATCGATGATTGGCATGTTCAAATGCTGGAAAGTTTTCAAATCAGAGCAAATCTAGTAGTACCGATCCTCAAAGGGGATGAATTATGGGGGCTGCTAATTTCCCACCACTGCTCGGCTCCGCGCCCGTGGTTAACTTCGGAGATCGATCTTGTCAAACAGTTAGCCATTCAACTGAGTATTGCCATTCAACAAGCAGATTTATTTGCCCAAGCGCAAATTGAATTAACGCAGCGCAAACAAGCTGAAATGACGCTGCAACTACTGAATGCGGAATTAGAACAACGTCAGGCGGTAGAAAAGCTCAAGGATGAATTTATTGGGATTGTCAGCCATGAATTGCGAACTCCACTGACTTCGATGCAGGGATCCTTGGGGTTATTGGCAATGGGTGTGATGGATGACGAACCGAAAGAAATGAAGCGAATGATCGGGATTGCCGCGATCGAAACTGAACGTCTCGTCCGCATGGTTGATGATATCCTGGATTTGGAAAAACTAGAGGCAGATAGTCATATTCTAGAGCAGGAATGGTGTGATGCTTCATCATTACTCCAAATTGCGATCGAGGTGATGAGCAGCAGTGCTGAAGCCGCCAGAGTGTCTGTAGATCTAGATTGTCCATCGATGGAGATTTGGGTGGCACCCGATCGCATTATCCAAGTATTTATCAATCTTCTCAGCAACGCCATCAAATTTTCACCTCCAAATGGGATTGTATCGATCGAGATGAAGGTGATTGACGATCCGATTGTGGATAATTTGGATCGATCTGAATTAGTTAGATTTGGTTCGACGATTCCATTTCAGCAAATCCACTTTACTGTCAGAGATCGGGGGCGAGGCATTCCCGCCGATAAACTCGAAACCATTTTCCATCGATTTCAACAAGTCGATGCCTCTGATTCTCGCGACAAAGGCGGTACAGGCTTGGGTTTGGCGATCTGTAAATCGATCGCCGAGCAACATTATGGACGCATTTGGGTAGAGAGCTTGTGGGGACAAGGTAGTACATTTTTCTTGACTTTACCACAGCCAATGAAAGAAAGCTCTCTAGACGAGGGTACTTTAGAAGAATAGCTAGATATAAAATCCAAAAAATCATAGTCGAAGCTTTCTCATTTATAGCAATCCTATTTGATTTCCTCGCCGCTTAATGCCCGCCATCTAAGGCTTCAGCTTCTCCTTTAGGATCGCTATATCTTTTTGGTTCGAGGCGTTTCGCCGCAAGCGAAGCTAAAGGATGCTCCCGATGACAAATCTGCATCACAAAATCAACTTTAACAAAACCTCTTATTTCTGGATTTTTCAATTACCACAGAGATGTCTTAATAATCATGATTAACCCAAGCCAAACTAATATCAAATTCAGAGATTTGATTGCTGAATTCAATAATATTAAGACAGATTCTTTGAGTGGTAATTCGATCATCCAGGTAGCAGATATAAACTGGATGTTGTATTTCTCAGCGGGGCGATTAGCGGGTATTAGTGGTGGCATCGATGCGATCGATCGATGGAAGCGAAATCTCGCGCTAGCTTCGCTCAATCTACCAGTAGAGCGATTAGTCAAATCGACCAATCATCAAGAAATATTCTTGAACTCCAACAAGATCGCGCAAGAGTATGTAGCCAAAGAAGTTTTGTTTGATATCATTCAATTGAGCCAAAGTAACGGAGATCGGTTAATCTATCGATTTATTCCAATTAAAGATAAAAATACCCAATTGCAGTCGGTTTTACCGCTACTGGAGATTCAGCCACTTCTCAGCGAGACAATTCAAGCATGGCAACAGTGGGTAAAACACGGATTAGCAAGTTATGCACCTAGCTTCTTTCCAAATATTCAGACATCGGCAGAAATCTCAAGCTTTGATGACAACAAAGATTTACAATATATAATTGAATCTATTGACGGCAAAAAATCTCTACGTGGGCTAGCAATTCATCATCAAAGACAATTAATTGACGTAGTAGAGTCTTTATTACCATTAATCGATCTAGGGATGATTCACTTATCTCCAGTCAAGCAATTTGATCCGGATAAAAGTGGTGATTTAGCTGCTAGTAATATTTGGAATGTAAACTTAGATTCTTCGCAGAAAGTCGAGGAAGACTCGACTAAATCAACGCGGCAACACGACACACCTCTAGAGCAAGCGACGGCTAAATTAAGTCCCCTAATTGCTTGTGTAGACGATAGCATTGCAGTCTACAAAAATTTAGAAAAAATTATCACAGAGCACGGTTATCGATCATTTGGGGTTCAAGATCCACTTAAAATCATCACTAGTCTAATTAGGAATAAACCAGATCTGATTTTCCTAGATTTGATCATGCCCATTACCAATGGTTATGAAGTTTGTGAGCAAATCAGAAAAACGCCTAGCCTCGCTAGTATCCCGATTATTATTTTAACTGGTAATGACGGTCTGATCGATCGAGTCCGTACCAAATTTGTTGGTGCAAATGAATTTCTAGGTAAGCCAATCCAGCCGGAATCTGTCTTAAAAATGATCGACAAATATATTGATAGGAAACAATCTACTAGAATGGTAAATAATAGCGATCGATCCGAACAGATGTCGATTGATGCTGGGCAAATTGTCCAACACCATCAATTAGAAGTACTTAATAGTATTGGTAAGAGAGTTTTAGTCGTTGATGATGATTCTAATATCCGCGAAGTTATCTCAATGTGTCTACACAAACTCAAGGATTGGGATGTTTTGACGGCAGCATCAGGGCAAGAAGGATTGAATAGAGTCGCGCTCAACAATCCAGATGTAATTATCTTGGATGTGATGATGCCAGAAATGGATGGGTTAGCTTTCTTGCGACAGCTTCGATCTAATCCCAAGACTAAACTAATTCCTGTCGTTTTATTGACTGCAAATCGCTATCTACCGGATAAGGCAATCTTAACTGAACTCGGTGTTGTCGAAACAATTTCTAAGCCTTTTCTTCCAGTCAATCTGGTTCGACAAATTGACAAAGCACTTTTGAATTAGGAGATGGGAGATGGGAGAGTGTGTTAGATTCTTTCCCCTTTCCCCTTTCCCCTAAATTATGGTACTTGGAAATTGATCCAACCTTCCTCTGGTAGATGCTGACGATAGCGTCCACAATCAGAGAATACCAACGCCATTTGTAAACCTGCATCGGGTTCTAAATCTAGATCCGCCCAAGGTACAGCAATTTCTAGACACTTATCCCAGGCTACTTGAGCATTGCTCGATCGAGACTCCCAGCGATCGTAATCCATCGCCTCATGCAACCAAGCATACTTAGTCGTTAGATCGATCAACAACCGATGGTGGAACCGATAATTAGTCGGTGCTTGACGGGGTAACTCCGCCAATGGAATCGGACTATTATGTCCAACTTCAGTCGGATAGAACCAAACTAAATTCAACTCATTCGGAATCTCCAATCCAGGTTTCACACCTGCTTTGAAATCCATTCGTAGATAGAAATTCATGTGATCCACACCATAGAAAATCCGTTGAATCGGACTAGCTTGGTGCATCGTACCACTCGCACCACCGATTTCCAATCGTCCCGCCAGATTCCAATCTTGCTCATCACCACTACCATCGATAACTGGGTGAATAAAGCTCTCTGGACGGTAAGTAGTTCGGCGTTGGTGGGATTCGACAGCTTGACTCAATTCGATGGGTACAGGCTCATTTAAAGCCTTGTACAGCGCGATCAGATGTTCGCGGAATAGTTGATCGAACATCGCATCTTGATTCGATGAATGTCCTTCGCCAAACCACCAGAACCAATCGGAACCTTCCGCCGCATATAGAGCTTCCCAAGCGGCTGGATTAGCTGTTTCAGTAGCTTCGGGATGATTTGCCAAAACTTGTCTGGCGGCTGTCAACAGATCCCAAGCGCGATTCTTGGCAGGATCGCCAATCCAGGTAGTCAGGCTACCATCTACCCAGGATCCTGTATGCAGATCTGCAGGTGGGAAGCTAGCTGTAGGCGGGAATTCGTCGAGGAATTCGGAGACAGTAACGAGTTTAATCGATTCATCATCACTCAAGGTTTGATAGAGATGTTCGAGGAAAGGTTTACCATCCAAATGGTAATGCTCCCAACAGTTTTCGCCATCGAGGGCGATGGTGACTAACCACGGTTTTTCGAGATCGGTACCTGTATGTCCCTCCTTGGCAATCAGGGATTTGGAAATCGCATGGAGATGTCCGACTAAATCCGCCGCCGCTGCTTCTGGCTGCATCCCACTATAGGTAAATCCGATCAAATCCGACAACCGATGATCGCGGAATACCATCGACAAATCGCCATCGGGCGTACTTACCTGATAAGGGCGATACAATACCTCTGGCTCCAACACATTTCCCGCACCATCGCGGTGAAAATACTGCTTGAGCGTATTTCCCAGAATGGCTTCATCCGTACACAGCCATTTGAAACCCTGACGCGCCACATAAGGCAGCATTTCGGGACTTACCGCCTGTTCTGATGGCCATAAACCCCGTGGTACGCAACCAAACCGATCCTTGTACATGTCCCAAGCCTTACTCAGATGGCGGGGAATATCTTCCGCCCAGCTAAACTGTTGCTTCGGTAAGTCCATATTAGGCACAGCTACCCGTCCGACATTGGTATCCGCCAATAGGGGTAAAATCGGGTGAGTATAAGGCGTAGTCGTCACTTCCAACTGTCCCGATTCCTGCATCTTCCGGTGTTGGGGGACAATTCGGCGCAATATTTCCCGCTGCTTGGAATAAATTCGCTGTCTGTCACTGAGAGTAAAGTCCCGATCCTGCTTCAACCAACCCGCGATCTCTGGATCTTCCCAGAATAATGGATCGAACCAAGCGAGATTATGCCATGCTAATAAGTCACTATAATCTCGATCGACCCAAGTATCAAAACACCACGGCTCGCCATGTTCCCGCCGCTGGTGATACAACTCGCTATAACGCGGATGCGGATCGATTAAAGTATGGTGATTGGCATCAAAAAAGTGCCGAATAATAAATTGCTTCTGCGCCACATCAAGCTGATCCGTCGGCATCAAAGCCAGTTCCAAGTAGGGATCGAAAGCCGTTCCCGCAATATAATCCTCCAACTGCAAAATCAATGAGGGTACCAAGTTTACCGTCTGATGCAGTTTCGGATATTTTTCGAGTAATAAGATCAAATCGAGATAATCTTTCGTGCCATGCAAACGCACCCACGGTAGTCGGTACTTACCATCGCGGTACTTGTACAGAGGTTGATGCTGGTGCCAGATAAAGGCGACGTGGAGAGGATGCGGCATAGATGAGTTTATAAATTCACAAATAATTTCAGTGCGTGCTAATCGATATCGCTGTCCGTGACAGCACGCTTGTTGACCGATTCGTCTGCAATCTTAACTTACTTCTTTTGACGAACACAAAGGTTCGATCGAGATTTGGACGGGGATCGCGCAGTTCGTTTACAAGTCTTAATTAAATTGGTTCGATCGAAACTCGTTAAGCCTCGGATCTGGCACCAGTATCTAAAATATTAGCAAAAGCGGCGTTGATGAATTGGGGGCTGGGAGACGGGAGTATTTGTTCGGTGCATAAAATCTACTGATCGATCGTATGTGTTCTTATAACCCCAATCCACACCCATCAACTCACAAAAGATCGATCGAAATACAACTATTAAAAACTAAGACACTATTACTCAGCAAATGTGAAAATCCGAGCTTTTATTCTTCCGATCGTCAAATAATATCAAGCCGACTGGATGGCGATATTAAATCACAAATCGGCAATTCTCGATCGACAAAATCACTAAGTTTTCATTTATTGATCGCTTTTATTTACTATTTTTGGAGATCCTAACATGCATCATACCCAGTCTGGTAAATTATTTTCACTAGTAAATCAGCTATTCACCCAACCCACCCAAAAAACTAAGTTGCAACTGGGTTTTGTAACTTTACTGCTTGGCATCGTCGCTGGCAGTAACCCTGCCATC
>JANYDE010000003.1 GCA_025359915.1 Chamaesiphon sp. 336R_metabinner_41
TCTGCACTTCTTCCCACAGCGCAACTATCAGAGCATCTTTTGCTTCTGCGTCTAGTTGTTTGATGTCGGGCAGTTCTTTCATAAGCTCACTCTATCGTTTTTTCCGGTTTTGTCAACCTCCCCCTAGTTGAGCAATTACCTATAAAGTATACGATTTTCTCGCAAGTCGGAGTATCATCAGTCAGCACGGAGACTGGTTGAAAGAGCATTTCGAGGATGTGCCCTGTCTTTGGAATGGTACTGAATTTCTGCAAGCAAAAAATACCTTTCAATCTGATATTAGCTACCTCAAGCCTTGGCGCGTTCAACTTCAGGCAGACAAGCCAGAAATTCGCAAGTTATTTGAAGTGCTAGGTCAAAAATTAACTCCTACAATTGATGACTATCTGGAGCTAGCGGATGAAATTGCCCAAGCTGCTGATGGAGAGCCATTAGGTGAAGATGATGCTAAATGTGCGATCGAATTACTCCGCCGAATCTCGCATGAAGTAGATAGGGATCGCTCGATCTTAGACAACTGTAATTTACCACTTTTAACCGAGGATTTACGTTTACTCGATGCAGAAGATGTCATCATTCCTGATGCTCTGTGGCGATTAGACAGCATTCGCGAGATGGGAATAGTTTCTATCCTCCATCCTGACATATCCCCCCGCCTCGCTCGTCTAGCCCAAGCTCCGTCGATGGCGATCGATGTGATCGAACAACCTCAAGGAAAGTTTAGTATCAGTCGCGATGCTGAATCGATCGATCTTTGCAATCGCTGGGCGAAAAATATTCGTTCGAGAGAATTTCAGCATGGATTATCACGATTGCTGCGTCATCAAGACATCGAAGGAGAGCTAAATCTAGATTGGCTAAATCGAGTTAGTATTATTCCTGCGACTGCAATTATTACCGATCTCTATCTAGAGCAAGAACAAATTGCCAGCAATGTATCTGGAGATTATTACTACGATAGCGAACAGTTTGAATTTTATCTGCGGTGTGATTTAGACGATCGAGATATCATGCGAAATTACCTCGCCACTTGTCTAAATCTAGCAATTGGCAAACATCAACTAAACGATCTACTATCACTATTATCTATTCTCGATGTCGAGCCAAGTGCGATCGATCGAAAACTAAATAATCTCAGAATTCGTCAACTCGATGCTCTTCCTGACTGGGAAGATAATAATATCCAAACCATCGGCGATAGTCTCCACTCTAATAATTATCCAATTCTCCAAACTGAAATCGACACAAATGATTGGGAGGATTCAGAGGAAGATATTGACAGCACAGAGCTAGTTATCCCTAGTTTCAACTCTGCACGAGAATTAATAGCCCAAACAGATTATCTGGAATTAGAGGATGAAGACGAGGAAATAGAAGTCTCAACCAGACAAGTAAATCCACGAGAATATATGAGCTACGAAGTTGATGTACCCACAAACGTATCGACAAAATCTAAAGTCATGGAAGCATCCTATGAGCCTTATTCTCACAAAGAAAAGCGAGATGAAATTGACGAATGTGGAATTGCTAAAGTAGTAGCCTATGAGAAACAACAAGGCAGATTCCCCGAAGTTAAGCCCCATATTGATATTCTCTCTCGCAATGCCGATGGTGAAGCAGTCCGCACGATCGAGGTAAAATCTAAAGGTGGTAAATGGGATAGTGTATTAGTCAGCAAACCGCAATTTGAAACCGCCCTAGAACGAAATACTAATTTCTGGCTCTATGTCGTTGAACGATCGTTAGATGATGATAATTACCAAATCTATCTGATTCAAAACCCTGCTCACAAAGTTCAGAAATTCGCCTACAAAAGTGATTGGATGGATATCGCAGAGAAAGCCGACATATCTGGCAGATCTGGCACTCGGAGCTATACAGAATAATCTGAATTGAGATCGAGTTGGGCTATCTGTACGGGTTAAAAGTTCCTGCAAAGTAGATAGATAAGTACAAACAAATAGATCTCCTAGAGACGCTCGTAGAAACCCGACTTTTCCAAAAAGTCGGGTTTTTGGGAGTAATAGTTGATGAGATAATTTGGTTGATGAAGGATGCGATCGAGTTATATTAAGTATCTGAACCGTTTTTACTGTAAATATGACTGCTGAAGTAATCTGTGTTGGTACCGAATTATTGCTCGGCGATATTCTCAATAGCAACTCTCAATATCTAGCAAAAGAACTAGCTGCATTGGGCGTACCGCACTTTTATCAAACAGTGGTGGGGGATAATGTCGATCGAGTCCACAAGGCGATCGAGATTGCGGCGGCTCGATCGAGTATACTAATCTTTACGGGTGGTTTAGGGCCGACACCAGACGATCTGACGACGGAATCGATCGCTAGTTATTTTAATACTCCCCTGGTGGAGCATCCTGAAGTCATCACTGATATTCAGCAAAAGTTTGCCCAACATAGGCGGGAAATGTCTCCCAGCAACCGGAAGCAGGCACTTCAACCTGAGGGGGCGGCTTTGCTACCCAATCCAATGGGGACAGCTCCAGGGATGATTTGGCAGCCACGGGAGGGATTGACGATCTTCACATTTCCAGGTGTCCCGCGAGAAATGCACCGAATGTGGCGGGATACAGCCGTTTCATTTTTAAAAACCCAGGGTTACGGGCAAAATTCAATCTATAGTCGTAGTCTCCGCTTTTTTGGAGTTTCGGAATCAGCTTTGGCGGAAAAGGTAAATCACTTATTTAATTCGACTAATCCAACTGTCGCTCCCTATGCGGGAGATGGAGAAGTAAGATTGCGAATATCGGCTAGAGCGGTAAGTGAGGATGCTGCCAATGCTTTAATCGAACCGATCGATCGAGAAATCAAGCAGATTGCTGGATCAGCTTATTATGGTACTGACGAAGATACTTTAGCTAGTGTCGTCGGGGCGTTATTAAAAGCCAAGGGACAAACTTTAGCTGTCGCCGAATCATGCACTGGTGGTGGTTTGGGACAAATACTGACAGCTATACCAGGGAGTTCCGACTATTTTATCGGGGGGATTATTTCCTATGCCGATCGAGTTAAGATCGATTTATTGGGTGTTAATCCTGATGATTTAGCTGCTCAGGGTGCCGTGAGTGAAATTGTCGCGCAGCAAATGGCGGCGGGCGTGAAAGCTAAGTTCGGGACTGATTGGGGTGCAAGTATTACCGGAATTGCTGGGCCAGGTGGCGGTACCGACAGTAAACCCGTCGGGTTGGTGTATATTGGGATTGCCGATCCTGATGGTAATGTAGCTGGAAGTAAGTATCAGCTAGCCAGTCAACGCGAACGCGAGTTAATTCGCCGCATGTCCGCCGCTCAGGTATTGAATTTATTAAGACTAAGGTTAGATAGTTGATAGTTGATAGTGAAATCGATTGCTCCCAGTCTCCCCACCTCCCCCATCTCCCAACAAAGATGGAACTCTATCAATTTTCAGCAGTCCTAGTCAATAGGGACAAGATCGACTTAAACTAAATTGACAAAATTATTTAATTCCCCGAAGTTATACACATGCATAAACCATTTCAAAGCTTAATCGTAGTTACTTTTTTGTTAGGCACTTTAATGTTGGGTGGTTGTGATAGTCCGAATAAACAGCAGGCGGCTAATCCCACAAATCCATCGACAACAACTACTCCTCCCGCACCTACTAGCCCCGATCCTAGTAGCAGTGAATTCCCTGGATTGCCTAGACTCAATGGCAAAGCGACAGTCGTGATGACTGTCAATGGCAAACAAATCTCGATCGACTTAGACGGTACCAATGCCCCAATTAGCGCGGGTAATTTCGTCGATCTAGTTCAACAAAAATTCTATGATGGTTTAGTGTTCCATCGTGTTGTCAAGAATTTTGTCGTCCAAGGTGGAGATCCCAAAGGTAATGGGACTGGCGGTTATATTCCCAAAGGATCGACTTCAGAACGTCGGATTCCCCTCGAAATCAAACCTAGTGGCTCAACAACAATAACCTACAGTCAACCAATCAATGGTGCGCCACAGCTTGAACACAAGCGCGGTGCAATTGCAATGGCTCGTTCTCAGGCTCCTGATAGTGCGTCTTCTCAGTTCTACTTTACCCTGGAAGATGTCCCTTACTTGAATGGTAATTACGCAGTATTTGGTAAAATCACTCAGGGCTTAGATGTCATTGATACGATCAAGCAAGGTGATAAAATTACCTCTGCGAAAGTAACTCAAGGAATTGAGAATCTCAAGAAATAGGTAAATTAGTTGATAGTTTCTAGTTTCTAGCTAATTTTTTTTGAGATAATTCAGAGTAGGGGCAATTCATGAATTGCCCCTACTCTGATTTTCTGTTCTTCTAGTGTCTACAGATGCGAATTGTAATTACTGGAATTGGGTTTAGATCTGCATTCGGTAATCTCGATCGAACTTGGCAAGATATACTAGATGGTCGATCGGCAATTAAATTACTGCAACCTTTTGCCGATTTACCACCACTCCCGTTAGCCCTCATCGATTCGCAGCCCCAACATGTTCTCAACTTGACTCGAACAGTGGTGGCAGAAGCTATTCAGGATGCTGGTTTAAACTTACCATTACCAGCTTGCGGAGTCACCATCGGCTCTAGTCGGAGTTGCCAATCAGATTGGGAGCAATTGACCTCAAAACTCTCGCATCCTGCCTCCCAGACAGACTTAACTAATTGGCAAAATACTTTACCCCATAGTCCCGCGATCGAGACAGCTCGATATATTGGCTCTCGATCGGCTCTATTAGCTCCAATGGCAGCCTGTGCGACTGGAATTTGGTCTCTCGCTCAGGCTGTTGGTTTACTTCGTTCTGGAGCCTGCGAACGGTCGATCGCGGGAGCTGTTGAAGCCCCGATTACACCGTTGACAATTGCGGGTTTTCGCCAGATGGGTGCGCTGGCGACAACTGGCTGTTATCCATTCGATCGACATCGCGAGGGCTTAGTATTAGGAGAAGCGGGAGCTGTCTTTATTTTAGAGACAGCAGAATTAGCACTAGCGCGAGGTGCGAGGATCTATGGCGAAATATTAGGATTTGGTTTGACGAATGATGCCGATAGAATGTATGCGATGAATGTAGCGGGAACTGCTGGCTATAATGCGATTAGTCAATGTCTCGGTCGCAGCCGACTCATCCCGCACGATATCGACTATATTCACGCTCACGGGACAAGTACGCCATTAAACGATCAATATGAAAGTCAACTAATTGGACAGATATTCGCCACTGGAGTCGCCGTTAGTTCGACTAAAGGAGCTACCGGACATACATTAGGCGCGTCTGGTGCCGTTGGTGTCGCGCTATGTCTGAAGGCAATTGCCACCCAAACTTTGCCCCCATGCGTCGGTTTAACCGATCCGGAGTTTGATTTGGATTTGGTGCGAATCTCTCGATCGACAAATGTGAATTCTTCGCTTTGTCTCAGCTTTGGCTTTGGCGGCCAAAATACAGCTATCGCAATTAAAAAATGGTGCTTAGATTAAAGCAAATTTGGATCTAGAATTATTAAAATGAACCCAATAGGGTATGATTATAACATATTCGATCAAATCTGGCAAAATGTCGAATCTTCCCTGACAAATTGGCGATTTTTCATGCCCTAGAAGCGGAGCATATGACGCAAGTTGAGATCGTCAATACTAGACTACTCGGCAAAGATATCCCATTGCATCCGCAAGGCATGAGTTTTTGCGAGATCGAACGCCAAACTGGAGTATCTCATAACACAGTAATTAATTGGGTAAGACAATCCAACGTAATGTCGAATGATTAATCGATCGAAACAGCATGATTAAATCATCAAATTTCAGCACAAAAATAGGCATAATCAAATGAGTATGCCTATTTTTACTAATAGTTTTGGCGACTGAGCTACTCGCCGACTGGGGCTAATAGATCGGGCAACACCACAGGTAATTTATCCTGCTTAGGTGTGACGATCGCTTTACCATCTTCGCCGATATCGACGATCGAGGTATCACCATCTTTGAGCCGTCCAGAGAGCATTTCTTCTGCGAGAATGTCTTCTAGTAAGCGCATAATCGCCCGCCGCAGGGGACGCGCACCGTAGGCGGGGTTGTAGCCCTCATCGATCAGCCGATCTTTGAACCTGTCGGTGACTTCAAGCTGAATTCCTTGCTCGGTGAGACGACCGAAGAGATCTTTGAGCATGATGTCGGCGATTTCTTTGACTTCCGGCTTGGTGAGCTGTTGGAAGACGATGATTTCATCGAGACGGTTGAGGAACTCAGGACGGAAGTAGTTCTTCAGTTCTTCGTTGACCATCGTGCGAATCCGGTTGTAAGTTGCTTCGGTTTTGTTGTCCGAAAACTCGAAACCTAGACCACCACCACCTTTCTCGATCACCTTGGAACCGACGTTCGAGGTCAGGATGATCATCGTGTTCTTGAAGTCTACCGTGCGGCCTTTGGCATCGGTGAGACGACCATCTTCTAAAATTTGCAACAGCATATTAAAGATATCTGGATGCGCTTTCTCGATTTCATCGAATAAGACGACAGTATAAGGCTTACGACGAACGGCTTCGGTCAATTGACCGCCTTCGCTGTAACCGACGTAGCCTGGAGGCGAACCGATTAGTTTGGAGACGGTGTGACGCTCCATATATTCGGACATATCCAGACGGATCATCGAATCTTCGGAACCGAAGAAGTAGTTCGCCAGAGCTTTAGTTAACTCAGTTTTACCAACTCCGGTGGGACCAGAGAAGATGAAACTAGCGATCGGACGATTCGGATTTTTCAGCCCGACACGAGCGCGACGAATTGCACGGGAGACAGCCTTAACAGCCTCTTCTTGCCCGATCAACCGCTGATGGAGGGTTTCTTCCATATTTAGCAGTTTGACCGACTCAGATTCGGTTAATTTGCTGACAGGTACGCCAGTCCAAGAAGCGACGATGTGCGCGATGTCTTCTTCGGTAACTTCTGGCATGACGCGATTTTCGGTCTCGTCGTTAGCTTTCTTGGTTTGAGCGATCGATTTAATCTCAGCTTTGATTTCGAGTTCACGATCTTTGAGCGATCCAGCTTTATCAAAGTCTTGAGAGCGCACGGCTTCGTCTTTTTCTTTGAGGACTTTCCGCAATTCTTTGTCCAATTCTTTCGCCGCAGCAGGGAGTTGGGAATTGAGCAAGCGCACGCGGGAGCCAGCTTCGTCCATCAGATCGATCGCTTTATCCGGTAGGAATCGATCGGAGATATAGCGATCTGCTAGTTTCGCCGCAGCTTCCAACGCGAGATCGGTGATTTTTAGTTTGTGATGCTGCTCATAGCGTTCACGTAATCCGTGCAGGATTTCGATCGTTTCATCTACACTAGGTTCGCCCACCATTACTGGTTGGAAGCGACGTTCTAGGGCTGCATCCCGTTCGATATGCTTGCGGTACTCATCCAGAGTGGTTGCACCGATACATTGCAGCTCACCCCGTGCTAGAGCAGGTTTGAGAATATTGGCAGCATCGATCGCACCTTCAGCAGCACCCGCACCAATCAAGGTATGAACCTCATCGATCACCAGGATCACATTTCCCGCTTGACGGATTTCATCCATGATCTTTTTGAGACGCTCCTCAAATTCACCACGGTATTTAGTACCAGCAACGAGTAAACCGATGTCTAGAGTGACAACCCGCTTATCTTCGAGAATATCGGGGATATCCTGATTGGCGATTCGTTGAGCTAGACCTTCGGCGATGGCTGTTTTACCAACCCCAGGCTCACCGATTAAGACTGGATTATTTTTAGTCCGTCGTCCGAGGATCTGGATCACTCGTTCGATTTCTTTCGCACGCCCGACGACAGGATCTAATTTTCCATCATGCGCCATCTGGGTTAGGTTAGAACCAAACTCATCTAACGTCGGCGTTTTATTACTACCACCCGATCGACCACCCGCTGTAGCAGTAGCACTTTCAGAGGTTTCGCCCAGCATCCGAATTACCTGAGTCCGAACCTTAGTTAAGTCCACACCGAGATTTTCCAGGACTCTCGCGGCTACGCCTTCACCTTCGCGGATCAATCCGAGGAGTAAATGTTCCGTACCGATATAATTGTGTCCCAGTTGGCGAGCTTCTTCTAGAGACAACTCTAAAACGCGCTTGGCTCTGGGGGTAAAGGGGATTTCAACGGCAACAAAACCCGAACCACGTCCGATAATTTTCTCAACTTCGATCCGTGCATCTTTGAGGTTGATCCCCATTGATTTCAAGACCTTCGCTGCTACGCCAGTACCCTCGCCAATCAATCCTAAGAGGATCTGCTCGGTACCGACAAAATTGTGCCCCAGGCGACGTGCTTCTTCCTGGGCCAGCATGATTACTTTAATGGCTTTTTCTGTAAAGCGTTCAAACATGGCTGTTTTCCATCCCCTGCTGCTTGTCTTCCGTGTCATTGAATCTTAACACAGTAAATTTAGCGATTGGGAATACTTGTTTGACTCATCAGGTTCGGTAATAACTACTATCCATGGGTGTAATGGGGATCGGGCGATCCCACCCGTTAGGATGGGGAATCTATTCAGATGTCGATCGATCGAATAATTTTTAGGATTTTACGATGAGGATCGATCGTATTTCTCATATAGTTCATACATTTGTTTTACTTTATCCCTAAACTTTTGCAGCACTTCATCTGGAGCCAAAATTGCACAATCTTCGCCATAGCGCAACACCTCGCGAAAAAACCAGAAGGTACTGCTCACCTCTCGCACTACCCGCCGCGTTCGATCTTGTACCCATTCATTCTCTAGATCTGCACCTGTTTTACTCTTGTACCCAAAAGCTAAACCATTGAGCAAGTGAAACTCGATTGATACTAGATCTAATCCAGAACGCCACTTACCTTTGATTTCGACAATACTACTTTCATCGGGAATGCGATCGAGTCGCAAACACCAATTATGCTGTAAGGCTTCGATATCATTATTGCCTAAAGTTTCCGTACACCATACGTCTAAATATAGCCGCTGCTCATGAGGAACTACCTGAGCATGGTAAATCGAGAATTCCGATACCTTCCCTGCGGCATCCTGGTAAGACAGCTTAAATGGCTGCTGCTTGCGAATTAGAGCATCTATTTTCGATCGCAACGGTGGTTTGATATCTGCGGCAAACTTCTCTAACTCGGCTCTGAGCGGTAGGGACAACTCAGACCTGTCGAGTAACAACTGAGTAATAATCAGCGCATCCGATCGATCTCCGGTATCTACAAGCACCTGACGGGCATGATTGAGGGCATTAATGCGATCGAGGTGCCAATCATGATTTGCCGCTACTCTGAGCTTATTCTGCGCGATCGCTTCTAGCAATTTGGAAATATTCGGCTTGTCGCCCCAAGTGATGTCTAGCTCTGTGGCTAGCTGCTGGAGCCGCAGTTTATCCTGCTCTTTCAGCGATAACGTAATCGCACGTCCTTTGATTGTCATAAATGTACGGATACTATTTACCTTTCAGCTCTTGTCAAACCAAAATTTTCGGGTGATGATGGGTTTATCAACAGTATAAAGATTTTATATCCTTATACTTATCCAAACTACAACAAGCTCATCATCAAATAAAAAGACTGCAACCAATGGTTGCAGTCTTTGGGTAAAGACACAATTTATCCCTTTCAGGGATTTCTATTAACATTGAGAAGAGAAGAAAAATGCTCAAGCGGCGGCGGATTCTGAATGATGAACCAAAAAGTTTGGACGAAATTTATTTTAGTGAAATTAGACCTCTGTTGTATGAGCTGCATTCCGAACATACACAGTTTGGATCGCGCCAAGGGCGAACTTTAGCCGAACATCTTGATTCAGCTTGTCAGTTTGTTTTGACTGTGAGTAAAATTGCTGAAGTTCCCGAAGAGTATCGATCTTGTATATTAGCTGCAACCGCAGTTCATGACTTAAATAAGTTGGATAAAAACGGTCGTAAGGTTAAAATATTAGCACGCGATCGAGTATTCTTGCGCGAACAATTAGACTTAGCGAATGTTGGCATATTAATTAAAACAGAGGAAGATTTAGAATTAGTTAGAAAACTAATCGAACGTCATTCTGGTCATACAGCTAGCGACGGAATGCGATTTTTACCAGAAGATGAAAATATTCAACGTTGGGCAGCGATGCTAATTGGTGGTGATTTATTCGATCTAGGAATTGATGAAAATATCAGAACTCGTAAGGTTGAAACTGAGCTAACCGTGGCTTTTGGTCGTCCTAGTAAAATATTTAAAATTACATTGTCAGAGGATCGTGGTTATCTTACCGCATTACTTTTACTTGCGTGTGAGGAAGTTTTATCTCAAAAAGGATTGAATGTCCTAACGGTAGAACCCCATCAACAAATGTTTGAAGGATCGGTATTTCCGGCTGGAGATTTGACGACTGAGATTGCCAAAAGATGGCAACAAAAAATTGATGGCGTATTTAGTGGAAATGTCGAACAACTTGTTAAAGCTACTAAGGATGGAATAAAAATTGATGCTCAGGCTATTCAACAGAATCCAGTAGCAGCAATCGAACAAGTAGAAATACTATTGACTAGAAAAGTAAGCGGATATAAGGCGGATAAAGTCACCCAGGATATTATTAAATATGGTGGTGATGCTGGAGAAGATGCTGTTACGATTGCACAGTCAGTGGGATTAATCCCTGTTGTAAATGCTGATGATTTTGCAATTGCGGAAGGTTTAAAAGCTGCTTATTTGAGCTATCGAGCAGGTAAGTTGAGTCCAACGATGGCATGGGATCGGATTGCTTTACACGTTGGGTTGAGTCCTGAACAACGGATCGCATTAGAGCCATTTAATCCACAGTATGGTAGAGGCTTATTTGCTGCAAAAGTGATCGAGCAAGGTATCGATCGCATTCGGATTGCCATCAGTGATTCTTTCCAACTTCGTCAGAGTTATGAAGAGATAAATGTTAGTCAAGAAATGATATCTACTGTGGGTAAATTGCTCAATTTTTCTACTGGTTGGCATGGATTTAGTGAGCTGACAGCTTATATTGAAGCAAATCCTCGACAGCGTTGTTCTTTGGGGGCAACTTCGACAACAGTCGATGAATTAATCTCTGATAAAATGCCTCCAGGCACTAAGGTACAGGTATTCTCAAATCGATTGCCTGGAGGGATGAGTGCCGAGCCTAAACGGCGAGCAGATAGACTTTCAGCCCTATCATATCAACTGATGACAGTCGGTGCTAGTTTTCCTAAAACTAATAAAGAAGATCCGATCTATTTACATTTTTCTTTACCTTCAGGCTCTAGTCCTAAGTTTAGATCTATTTGGCAAAAATGGATGAACGATCGAGTAGCTAGTAATGCTGAAGGAGGAACAATTGCATTTGATGAACTCCAGCTTTATCGGGACGATATTTTGAATCTAAAGCCGAATAAAGTAGTGGGGATGGCTCTACCGAAGCGATCGGAATTTAGCTATGCTACCGTGCCGATTCCCACGCTATGGGGTGATGTTAATAATTCGATCGCTTTATTAAAGTCACTCCGTCTAGCACTAGAAATATCTCTCGCTCCTGATTTTGGACTACCGTTTATTATTAGTGGCAATTTGGAAATAGAGCCAGATTGGAGTGCCTTTGGTAGGGTAGAAGGTATTCCTGCTGTTTTACAGCCATTATTAGGATCTGGTGTTTATCACCGCCAAGATGCTAATAAATCAAATCTGACAGCGGCAGAAGTTTTAAATAGATTAACATGGTTGGGCAAGTTGACGATCGCTGTTGCTAGTCTTCAGAAAAAAGATGATTGTTTTTATGATTTAGCTCGATCGACAAGACGACCACTCGATCTTTATCATGTCTTGCTACGTTGGATCTTACGAGAACAAGAAAGTCCTAATTTGGAAGCTATTTGGAATCGGATTCGTGCCCCTTTATATTCTTTACTGGAGAGTCTAATGTCTGAAGAACATAAATTAGTTTCAACATATCTCAAGCAAGCGGCTCATCTAGCCGCAGTTGCTCATTTGCAAGGTAGTTCGTATCGGCGGACATCTCAATCAGAACCATTCACTGAATTTATTAGTGCAGTTAAATCGAGAAAATCTCCTATGGACTGGGATACAGTTTTTGCATCACTAGTAGAGCAATATTATACTCGCCAAGACCGCATCAATAAAAGTGAATATCAGATTGGCAAAACCAAATACGAGCAAATCCAGCAATACTATCAGGTTTTGAAACAACTATTTGATGAGGTTTATCACTCTCGTCCTGAAAAATTGCTGACAGATAGTAAAACTTTGGGAGCAGCTTACTTGTTTTTTTTACAAGAAGCCCGCCAGGAATTGAAAAATCTCAAAGATCTAGCTGCAACTGAAATCACCACTGAAACCACAACTAACTAGGATAAATTATTATGTCGATCGAAACCCTAAATTCTTTTCTCGCACCTAGCTACGAAAACTTTCCCAAAGGACGTACCATCGGGATTGTCGTACTCAGAACTACCCAATCTGAAACTATTTTTCGGACAGAAGGATCTGGCGAACCAATGTGTAGTGAATATGTGCAAGCAGGCATATTTGATACTACTTCTATTCCCCGCTTAGTGATGACTAAACGCAAACAAATTGCCCCAGAGCGACGACGGGGTAGAGAATTTTTGAGATCGCATAATTTACTTCACATAGCACCAAAACACAATACTATTTGTGCCCTAAATACTAATGCTCCCTGTGAAATGTGTATTGATTGTTTTCTCTATGGCTTTGCGGCTGGGGGTGAAGGGGCGCAAAAAAGTCGAGTTTGGACTGAGGATGCTTTTAGTATTTTGCCAGCTAATGATGTCATTGGCGATCGCACCATCAATGCGATTTTTGAAACTGGTACAATGCGGGATGAAAAAGGAAATCCTTCCACCGCGCTCAACACCAGCGAGTATATCAAGCCTGGAGTCCACTTCCTAGATGTGGTGACATTTAAAGATCTAACGGCTGACGAACTGCGCTACGCTCTCGGCAACATTTTACTCACTAGTCGCTACGGAGCCGTCTCTAGTCGGATTGGGAGGATGGAAAATCAAATTTTAGGGGTATTTGGTGGTTTTGCTGAATTACCAAGCTCGCTGGAGCTAGTACAGGGCGTACATGACAATCTAGCGGGCAGCAAGGATGCGCTCGAACATCCGCTCCAGCCGCAGTCTTTAATTACAGCGATCGAATCTGTAATCGCCAATTGGACAAATAAACGAGGCGTATCAATCCAACTTTCTAAAAACCAACTTGACGAATTAATTGCCGATGTTGACAAACATTGGGCACTCGATTTGCAGTTTGAATTTCTCAAACGTCTCGATGAATCTTATCAACCATTTCGGGTTGTAAAAAATGGTGAGGGGCAAACATCAAAGTCCAAAAAGGCGGGTAAATAACCCCTGCAACAACTAGAAATCCCACTATCTCATGACTCCATCTTACCATTTCAAACCGCTAGAGCGATCGAAATATGGTGTGCTGAACCCGTGTTTTTTGCATCAAGAGAACTTTCAGATGTTTACTATACAGAAGGCACAATTGGTAACTATGCTCTCGCCTACGCTCTAGGCTGGGCAAGATCGCCTTATCGTCTCACCGGAACAGATACTTATCGTCCCCGCTATATCGAAGATTTAACCCCAATTGCCGACAATTGCTATATTTTGCCAGCTTATCCAGTTACAGGTAACGCATCATTTCGGTTCGAGCGATTTAATGCTTTGTCTGATTCTTATTGGTATGCAATGACAAATAATCGTGTTGCGACTGCACGAGCAGATTTACCACTTAGGCGCACTGGTAAAAAACCCAGCACCTTTCGCCCAAGTAACTTTCCGCAGACGGGAAGGCTCCGCACAATTGAGCGAGGAAATCGATTTCAAACATTAGTATTTGGCGATCTAGAACTGCCTGAATATATTCGTGTGGGTAAATTTATGAGTAAAGTCAGAATCGATATTAAGCAAGAACTTCAGGTGACTCTACTGCCCCTTGGTGAGTACAATTCTAACGTTTATCTCAGTGCCGCCGATCTCCCAGTTAATCTAGATTTGATTGCCTTTGATACGATCTCGATGCCACCTGTCTCGCTACTAAAAAATCTCCGGTTTCGTGGTGCTGCTTGGCAAATTGGCGACTTTATCTTACCTGCAAATCTAAAATTCTGTGGAGGAAATCGACATGAGTAATATCCAGATCGAGCTAGAAGCCCGTAGCATCTCAAGCTGTGTAAATTCATCACTACCCCTAGCTTTAGCCAGAGCATTCGAGCATGGCATCCTTCAACACCAAAACGATCTATATGAAGCTGCTAAAACTCATGACATTATCCTCGATCTGGCACAAACTGGTACGGGTAAAACTAAAGCTGGATTAAGTATTTTAGATCTAAATCGTGGCAAAAATGCTATTTATATTGCGCCTACAAATGCTCTAATTACTCAACAAACTCAAGCTGCTACGGAATTTGTCGAAAAGGCTGGTTTGCCGCATATTGTCAAATCGGCATCAGCCAAGGATATTAAGGGCTGGCGAAATGATTTAGTCGGAGATCGATCGGGCGAGAAATTATATAATGTACTGAGAGAACCGGCGACAATTTTCCCCGAATGTGGTGGTGGTAAACCACTATTGCTAGTAACTAATCCAGATATATTTTACTATGCCACATTCTTCCTCTATCAGAAGCTCGATCGGAGCAATATCGCCAGTGTTTTTTACAATAGTTTTTCTACTGTAATCTTCGATGAGTTTCATCTCTATGATGCCAAACAACTCGTCAGCTTATGCTTTTACTTAGCCCTGTCTAAAGAGTTTGGTTTCTTCGAGCACAATCGTAAAATTGTTTTATTAACAGCAACACCAGAACCAGCTTGCGAACAAGCTCTCAAAATTCTCGCCCAATCTGGAGTGAAAATTGCTCATATTGATGGTGAATCTCAATCCAAACTTCTGACACCATCTCAAACAGCAGTAGGATTAGAAATCTTTAAGCAGCCAGAAGATAGAGAGTTATTAGTTACCAATATCGCCGATAAAATCATTGAAAATCTACATAAATATCCAAGCCTTAATGGTGCTGTAATCTTAGATTCTAAAGATCTAATTGGTCGAATATCAGATCGACTCAGAGCAAAAGGATTAGAAAATATTTGTGGTCGAATTACTGGCGATACACCGCTCGAACAACGACATACCGCCGCCCAGAAACAAGTAATTCTTGCCACTAGTACTGTCGATATCGGATTTAATTTCGATCGAGATGTAAATTCCGATCGTCAAAATCTAGATTGGCTGATATTTTCAGCTCGCGATCGATTCTCCTTCTGGCAACGAATTGGGCGGGTTGGAAAAGTTTTGGGTAAGCAACACACTAATATTCCTTCAACTGCAATTGCTTACATCCCAGAGCAATCGTGGACGCAAGGGATTGAAAAATTAGACTGTAATGGTGGGCGATTAGCTTTACGTCAAATCCTTGAAAGTTTGGAGTGTATGAATCGTCCATTTCTAGAAATTTACTGGAAATCAGAAGCATTTTTAGAAATTGCTAGACCATTATTAGAACTAGAAACGTCGTTGGTAAATTTACCAGCAGAATCTTTAGTATCAAATCTATATCAAACCCTCCAGCAGTTATTTGGAGGTAAAAGAGAATGGGACTATTACAGACGGCGGATTAAAATATTAGTTAGTGCAGAGGATATCGCGCGTAGAACTATTCCAAAGATTCAGAAAGAGTGGCAATATATCAAGCACAATCATAATTTTCTAATGAGTTTTCTCAAAGCTAATTGCCCAGAAGACTTTGAAGATATCAAAGCGAACCGCAAACTATTACGAGATATTGAAGCAAAAGTAAAATCCGATCCAGAAATCGCTGGATATGTTCACGAATACGCCAGAATATTAAAAAGTAGCTATGCACCACTATTTAAGTTTAGAGACAGTTTATTTGAAAGTATTCAAGTATATGACCCCCACAATCTAATTTTAGATGAAGTGGGAAAAACTAATCTCGATCCGATCCATCTACTGCGCTTTCTTGAATTTGTAACTGATGGCGATCGAGTTGAAATAGTAGCTCGTGCTGAGAAACCATACAATCTATCATTCTCATTGTGGGTTGAAGATTTGACAGAATTTAAAAATACTCAATTATGCAAACTATACGCATTTGAAAGTTGCACCATTAAAAGAATGTCCGGCGATACTGTGCGATCTACTCAGTTACCGGAAGCTTTGAATATAGCAATCAGTAAAAACTTAATGCCAGGAGTGATTGTAAATGAAACTGCAAAAAATCGATGGGCAATTATTAAGCTGCAAAAGCAGGGCTTAGAAAGTTATCGCCTGGATGTTTATTCGCCTAATTCCTCATCACCGAAACAATTTACTTTCTTTCCTAGCTTATCAGGTATTTTAGCAATTGCCAGCGCAGGTATAGCCCTAAAATGCCCCGACGAAGAGGACTTTTGGGTAGTTTGAATGTAAATTTGCGAGCTATATCGATCGGTTTATTTCTGCTGCTAGTGGGGTAGGGCGGGTTTGAACGAATCTGTAGTAAAAACGGCATCTCTAGCATAAACCCGCCCCTACAGATTCGTATATTTTACTAGACTAGAAAACGCCATAAATTCATTTACTATTATGCCTCATAGTCTCGTACTAAACCTCATCCCTCGATCGACAATATATCCAGACTTCCTCACAGGGCGACACATGCACGCCTTATTTCTCACCCTGGTTAGTGCTGTCAACCAAGAATTAGGCGACAAGCTCCATCAAGCTACAACTGATAAATCATTTACCCTCAGCCCGCTTCAAATCCAGACACAGCGGCTGCGAGAACCCCTGCAATATCAGCACCCCAAACCGATTCCCGCTGGTACCCCTTGTTGGTGGCGGATTTCGCTGTTGGACGATCGATTATTTGGGCAACTTACTCAGCTCTGGCTCAATCTCAATAACTTCGCACCAGAGGGAGCTAGGGGCGGCTGGCACCTGGGTTCGGCGGATTTAACGATCGCGAGTATCTTGGGCACTCCTCAAGCCTCTCAGCCTTGGGCAAATGCTTGTAGTTATCAGGAACTATTCGATCGAGCCTCTGACCAAAATCGCACTTTACGGTTGACTTTTGTGACACCGACGAGTTTTCGTCAAGGGAGTTTTGATAGTGCTTTACCGACACGGGAATGTGTGTTTAATTCGCTCCGTTCTAAGTGGCTCAAATATAGTGGAATTGAATTGCCAGATCTAGCAATTGAATCAATCTTTCCCAGTGCTTTCGACATTCGGACTGAGGTAAGTAACGATTATATCGGCAAGTTTATTGGTAGTGTTGGCGATGTTAAATATCAAATCATGGGCGATGTTACTCCACTTCAAATCAAACAACTAAATGCTCTCGCAGATTTCGCTCTCTATGCCGGAGTAGGTCGAAAAACACCAATGGGAATGGGGATGGTGAGAAGAGTAAGTAATAAGTAATAAGTAATGAGTAATAAGTAGGAATATCTAGATTGGATTCTGAATAGATTATGAAAACTGAAATTGACTATATCTCGATCGCATCGCTCAATCAATATAATTACTGTCCTCATCGCTGTTGGCGGATGTTTTGTGCGGGTGAATTTGTCGATAATCAATATACGATCGAAGGCACTAGTCTACACGATCGGGTGCATACAGTCGGCGATAGTCATCGGGAAGAAACATGGCAAGTTCGGGCAATTTGGCTTAAATCCGATCGATATGGATTAATCGGTAAAGCAGATTTAATCGAGGAGCAAGATGGACAAATTTATCCAGTCGAATATAAGCGCAGTGCTAAGGGTGAATTTGCTAATGATGAATTACAAGTTTGTGCCCAAGCTCTATGTTTAGAAGAAATGACCGGACAAAAGATCGATCGAGGTTATGTCTATTATTTTCAATCTCATCAACGTCAATTAGTCGAACTTACCCAAATTTTACGGAATAGTACGATTAGATCGATCGAATCAGTTCGCCAACTTCTAGCGACAGGTAAAATGCCCAAACCAATTTACACCCATCGCTGTCAAGGCTGTAGTTTGCAGACTCAATGTCTCCCCAAAGCAGCGAGTAAATTAATCAAATACCAAGAAGATTAAAAATGAGCGAGGGGGGAACTATGCACATCAAAATTGACTTCGGCGGAGACTTTTACCCCCCAACCCCCCTTAGAAAGCAGGGTGGTTTCATACAAGAAAAGAATAATGTCAAAACCCTAGTTCTTAGTCTTCAAACGCCCTCTGCGAAGGCAGACGCTACGCGAACAAATGAATTTGGGGCTAAGAGCGAAAGTCCACTGAAGTGGACTAAGCG
>JANYDE010000004.1 GCA_025359915.1 Chamaesiphon sp. 336R_metabinner_41
ACAGGAATAGAACATATTTGTCCAGATTACATTGTGCTGTGGATGGTCTGCTCAGTTCTCTAATTGTCTGACACCTATATTCAAAAACTACACTTTCCCTCAATGCACTATTCTACCACTCCGTCAATGCGTAAGTCCTAGAAGAGTGCAATTTACATACGATCGTCCGGTTGCCCAATAGTGTGTTCAAACCCTATGCCAGCATCGGGACTAATCTGCTGTTTTTTGAGAAGGGCACACCGACGCGGGAGGTGTGGTTCTATGAGCATCAGGTGCCCAAGGGACAGAAGGCTGGGGTGGGGTAAAGATCTACCCATTAATCAAAACCTTGGTAATTAGTCAATATTGTGGCTACAATGTGAACACTGCTACCCCTAAATATATGGCTATATCTGTCAAAGGGCGAATCATTAAAGTGGGGAATTCGCAAGGGATTAGAATTCCTAAATCCTTGCTGGAGCAAAGCGGCATCGGCGAAAATGTCACGATCGAAGTGCGAGATAATCAGATCATCATCGCCGCCGCATCCCGCATTCGGGCTGGTTGGGCGGAAGCATTTGCACAGATGGCTAGTAATGGAGATGAGGATGTTGTACTAGATCACCCGATCGCTACTGCTTGGGATGAGGAAGAATGGGAATGGTAGTAGCGAGATTTGATGTTTTTCTGGTGGTGCTAGATCCGACGATTGGCAGTGAAATTCAAAAGCGGCTCGCGCCCGTCGGGTTCCCCGACGCGAAAAGCGAGACAAGACAAACTCGTCCATGTCTAGTGATTTCTCCCGATGAAATGAATTTGCATTTAGCAACGGCAATCATTGCACCAATGACAACGAAGGGAAAGCTCTACCCCAGTCGTATTCCTGTTTGCTTTGAAGGCAAAGATGGATATATTGTGCTAGACCAAATTCGGACTGTCGATCGAACAAGATTGATTAAAAAACTAGGTTCGATCTCGATCGATGAACAAAAAGCTGTCTTAAATACCTTGGCTGAGATGTTTGCCGAAGAGTGAGCGAAACTGTGACAAAATAAAGTATAATTAATACAGGTAAAAATCAATATTTACAAGCCAAAATGAGTTCTATTACTCCATCCAAAAATGTCAGTACAGAGATAGACGTGACTATAAGCGATCGAAAGAGAGCGATCGCGTATAGTATGGATTTGCTGATTCCTGGGCTATATATTTGGCTGGGAAGTTTCACGATCCGTTTGTTTGGATCGAAGCCAGACGACACTCCTTATAAATATCCAGGGATGTTGAATAGCAGCTATGGAATAGCTCTAGTTTTGCCTGGTTATCGCATTTTTACCACTGATAAATATTCATAGTTGCTAGTGATAATCCAAGCGGTTAGAAACCGCTCCTCAGAATGCAAAGTCCGCCTACGCGGACTAATTTCGTCAGTCCGCGTAGGCGGACTTTGCAAGTGTAGCCACGACTTCCAGTCGTAGGCTCTCCAGTAACTAGCGCAGGTTAGTATTTATCCGTGAACTAGGTTGTTCAACAATGACTTTTCGATAATAATGAACGCCGAACAATTACTCCAAAATTTCGATCGCATTGCCGAATCTCCAGGATCTATCGCCCATCTCCGCCGTTTGGAAAGTTAGCCATATTAAGTGAACCTGCTGTAACAAATCAGGCAGTATGCGGTTGTACCTCTTTTGATGGTGTTTTTAATAGATATCTTTTTCTATTCCTCTTATCTCGTAGACAAGATTTTCATGACCAAAGTGAGGGCGGCGCACAGCCAAATATTTCCAAGATAAAAATCGTTCTATCACCGATTCCCCTTCCACCCCTTGCCGAACAACATCGGATCGTTGCAAAAGTAGATGAATTGATGGGATTGTGCGATCGATTAGAAGCTCAGATCAGCATCACAGAAACCGACAGCCGCCGCTTGCTGGAATCTTTGTTACATCAGACTCGATAAATGATAATGAATTAATGGAGATAGATTGCGATGCAGAAGAAGAAATCGACGATTCTTGAAGCCGTTCATGATACAGCTAAGGGACTGCATAAAGCAGGTGTAATGGAGCGAGTCACATTACGTGAATTCGATCGTATGTGTCTACAGCCAGTCGAACCCCTAGAGCCTGAGAAAATAAAACAAATTCGAGAGGCATCAAATGTTAGCCGAGCAGTATTTGCTGCGATTCTAAACACAAGTTTGTCAACGGTTCAGAAGTGGGAAATCGGGCAGAAACGACCGACTGGAACCGCTCTCAAGTTGCTACATCTGGTTGAAGAACGTGGACTAGATAGTATGATTTAAGACATTTCCCCTTGCTGAACAACATCGAATTGTGGCAAAAGTAGATGAATTGATGGGATTGTGCGATCGATTGGAAGCTCAGATCAGCATCACCGAAATCGATAGCCGCCGTTTGCTAGAATCATTGCTGAATGAAGCTCGATCTAGTGCGGGGGCTATAGAACGCATTTGAGATCTTCTAGTGAGGGAGGGCGGGTTTTACTGAAAGATGATCGTGTTAGACGAGGATTTTTAGCATAAACCCGCCCCTACGGTTGGCTGGAAAAATGCGTCATCGATTCGTTCATGGATCTGTAGGGGTGGGTTTATGCAATCTAATGTCGATGTTACTGTTCAATCTTAAACAAAACCCACCCTCCTCCACCAGGATCTAAAAAGATCTCAAATTGGTTCTATATCAAATTTAGCAATGTTTTCACCTAGTATATTACTCTGCGAATCGATAACTTTTACTAGTAGTTGATAGTTGCCAGCAGCTAAGTGTGAGAACGTGAATTTATCGATCTGTTTGCCACTGTCTGGCGTAATAGAGATCGCGATCGAGTCTTGTTTAATAACGTTCTCAGCTTGTTTTAATGTATATGTAAGTGTAGAATTAGGCATCGATTTATATAGATCGTTAATTAGCCATATTTCTACCGGAATTGACTCCCCAACTTTCCACTGTTGTTTTGCGACAACTATGCTCGGTAAAATCGGTTGATAAGCACGCTTGAGCAGTTCATAGCCTGGTTTAGTCTTACGCCAATAGTCTACAACGCCCCAATTTATCGATTGCCAATCTTCGACAAACATAAATTGAAAAATTGCACTCACTGGTTGATATCGCTGTCTTCGGTACGATTCGGCAGCAAATTGAATTAGTTGAGCTTGATATTGTTGGGTATTGTCAATAAATTCTTGGGTGGTTTTACCCATTGGTACTTTCGCGAGATCGAATGTTTCATGAGGTTGAAAATTATGATATTTCCACTTTTCTAATTTGGCTGGAGTATCGGGATATAGTTCGGATGGTGCAAATATCTGTTCTAAAGAACTGCGATTTGGTAATGCTTGTGCCCCAAATTCAGTAATTAAGGGTTGTTTAGTTGGTTTGCCGTAGTCTTGCCATTTTCCCGAATACCAGCCGAACCAGGGATGTTCTTGCGTGGTTGAGGCGAAGTGTAGATGACGGGTGGAGTCATGAGAGCGCAAACTATTGTAAATTGTCTCGTCAAGAATGCGATTTTGTTTGGGATTATAATCGGGATATTTGTATTGCATCCAAGTCGCATCCCACGGCGGCTCATTGTGGATGCTCCAGGTAAAAATTGATGGGTGATTGTAGAGCATTGTCACCATATCATTCGCTTGTCGCGTTGCTTCGGTGACGAAATCGGGTGTGTCAGTATAACCCCATTGCAAGGGGAAATCCTGCCAGACTAATAGCCCCATCTCATCACACAAACGGTAGAATTCTTCGGCTTCAATATGGGCATGAACGCGGATACTATTAATATTTGCTTGCTGAATTAGTTTGAGATCGATCGAGTATTTTTCTCGTGTCATTTCACTCAACCATTGAGAGGCGATATAATTAGTCCCCCGTAAGAAAATTCTTCGTCCATTTAGTTCCCAAGCTTGAGATTGAGGATTGCGGCGAATTGTCCGAAAGCCAAATGTTGTACTCGATCGATCTAATAATTTATTCTTACTGATAACTTCAGTTTTTACTCTATATAAGTCCGGCTTCCCGTGCTCCCATGTCCACCATAAGTGTGGATTGGTTTTGGGGATATCGATGGCGATCTGATTTGTACCTGGCTTTAAAAGTTGTTCCTGAATTGTTGGTGAATCTAGAGTAGCTTTAAAGTTAGTAGGTTGAAGTTGCAGTGATAATTTTACTGTCTGTGCTTTGGGCGTGGGATTGATAATTGTTAGATCGACATGAGCGATGCCATTTTGCAGTCGAGGATCTAATTGTGGGGTGACTTGTTGTTGGGTAATTGCGACTCGATCGGATATTTGTAATGATACAGGTGCCCAAATTCCGCCTGTATTCTGTTCTTGTCCACGTACAGACCATGCACCACCTGGGCGGGTGTCATGATGGTTTAAAACGCCTTTAATTATCCGTTTGTGTAACGACCAAACTTTTCCTGGCTGTTCTAAGGGACTATTTACTTTGACAACTAAAACATTGTCAAGTCCATATTTTAGTTGGTCAGAAATAAGAAATCTAAACGGCTGAAAATAGCCCTCATGAAAGCCCAGATAATGACCATTGAGCCAAACATCACCAGTATAGTCAACGCCATCAAATACTAGCTGAATCACCTTGCCTTTGAGGGATCGATCGATCTGAAAATGATGGCGATACCAAGCAACTCCAGACAGATCTTGCCCTTGTAAGAACCAATTACTGGGGACGGAGATTGATCGCCAATTTTGGTCATTAAATGTTGGCTGATAAGCATTGTCTGGCTGAAGATAACCAGGCGCAAATTTCCATTTACCACCTAATGAAATTGAGCCAGGACTTGTGATAGTAGCTCTAGATTCTAGAGCTACTGGATTAGCAACAGTAGGCGTAGGATGAATTGCGATCGTCAAACTTATTCCGAGGATGAATAGTAACGCCCAGGTAAATCGGAACAATGAGAATACTCGAAGTCGAGAGAAAAAGCGATGTTTCCAGATAAAATTCACGCTCGATCTACCTCTTAAGAAAATGTCTGAAAAATATTTTCATATTGTTCGTGGGCTGATTGACGGATAAATCTTGTTTCAGTAGGTTGGGTTGAAGAATGAAACCCAACATCTCTAAGGTGTTGGTGTGTTTGTTGGGTTATCTCCTGATGTCGATGCTACCGCTAGTGCTACGCGCAACCCAACCTACCATTTTTCTTTCAACTTTTAATCTCTTTTTCCTCCTTTGGTTGCCAAATAGCGGCGCGAATAATTACCGACAATAGCAGTAAATTATAAAGTGACCATCCAGCATTGACCACATAGAGTGGTACATCAGTTAGAGTGCCCATTGACCAGCGAATTAGAGACCAAAGTATGCCTAGAAGTGTCAACCCACAAACAACCAATTGAGGCATGACTAGATTTAGATAAATTCCCGATTGTCGCTCCTTTGGCGTAACTTTAAAATTGATCGATCGCTTAGTAAATACACTTAATACCGCTTGAATAAATAGCGGGAATAACGCGATCGCATATTGTTCTGCTCTCCAGACTTCTCCGGCAGGAATCCCCCATGTCACCATCAAAAAAGTTAGTCGATTGATGATAAATGCTGGAGCAAAATGGATCAGAAAATCTGCTCCATAAGTATGAATGGGAGTAATCCCAGTAAAGAAGAAAATAATCGGGCAAGCAATCAAAATGACTGTCGCAAAGCCCGAAAAATAACTGTACATCGTCTGGAAATACTGGAGCCGTTGCCAGAAACTTAGTCCTGGTTTTGTCCAGGGATTTTCTTGAACTAAGACCTGAATCGTCCCCTGTGCCCACCGCAGCCGTTGTTGGAGGGTAGACGCGAGGTCATCTGGTGCTAAACCTTCGGCGAGGAGTTCGTGATGATAGGCGGTCTTCCAGCCCGCACCATGCAGACGCATGGCGGTATTCATATCTTCAGTGATGCTGTCACTAGACATCCCACCAATCAGGGTAAAGTCCTTGAGCAGCTCTTTATTTTGAGCGACTGCTTTGGTGAAATATTTTAGCCCCACACTAACTAGAGCTTCACGGCGCAATACGGCATTAGTCCCCGTATAAAAAGCTGAATTTAAGCCGTCTTTACCCTGTTGAATTGGGCCGTAAAAAAGATGTGCGCGGTGTCCATAAGGATCGCCAGGGGGGATATTATAAAAGTCTTGAGGTGTTTGGACTAAGGCAATTCGATTGCCATCATATTTACCAGTCCAGACATTGTAATTAACAAAGTAAGGCAAAACTCGCTTGAGAAACTGTGGTTTGGGAACATGATCGGCATCAAGGGTGAGAATAAATTGCCCCGTAGTCTCACCAGAAAAAATAGCGTAGTTAATATTACCAGCTTTGGCATAGTGGGCTTTTCCTTTTGGTTTAGGACGCGCAATATAGCGACAGCGAGTGATTTCGGTAAATTCAATTTCTTTTTGTTTAATTGCGGCGATAAGTTCCTGTTCTTCGGTAATTAGTCGCTCTTGAACGCTCAGATGTCCACCGTGGGTAACAGTCATAACTTGGCGAAAGACTTGCAAAAAACGATCCGCTGTATTCGCTTCACTTCGAGCTGGGAGAGCCGCCACAAAAGTTTCGGCGGCGTGGGTATCGTCTGTCAATTCGCGAATCTGCTTGAGCCGTTCTCGCAATTCTAACCGCTCCGATTTGATCCGCTGTGACTCAGCTTTGAGTGTCTCCGACTGTAGATCCTCCAAACAAAGTTTTTGGGCGAGAGTTCGCATTTCTAGTGAGTTGCCATCATCCAGAATATATACCCGTAATTTAGTTGCCGGATAATCGATCGCTAGCGCAGCTTTAGCGGTCTCTTCGACCATTTCTGGCGGTTCATTATAACAAGTGATAAATACATCTACTGTGGGCCATTCTGCCTCTGATAGCGGTGGACTCAGATAGGGTAGTGACTTAATTTGTCGCTCCAATGGTCGCCACAATCCGATCGTAAACATCGCTCCACCGATATAACTATAGATTTCGGCGATCAACAATGGGATCGATAGCCATAATGCTTGAAAATCAAGGGAATGAAAGATCCGCCAGTATAGATACCAAGCCCCAAAAATCAGATTGATTTCGGCGAGGTAGCGAAACCATAGTGCGCGTTTACTGAGGCGGGATTGAGAGTTACCCTTGAAATTTGGTTCTCGATCGATCGTAGATGTATTCACCAGTTGTCACCCTTTTAATTAATTTTGAATAATTTAGTTGGGGGTTAAAGTCCCCTCTTTGTATCTTTTGACTTCGGCGGAGACTTTTACCCCCCCAACCCCCCTTATAAAGCAGGGTGGTTTCATACAAGAAAAGAATAATGTCAAAACCCTAGTTCTTAGTCTTCAAACGCCCTCTGCGAAGGCAGACGCTACGCGAACAAATGAATTTGGGGCTAAGAGCGAAAGTCCACTGAAGTGGACTAAGCG
>JANYDE010000058.1 GCA_025359915.1 Chamaesiphon sp. 336R_metabinner_41
GCGGTCGAACAGAATGGCTTAAACATACTTAAATCTTCACAAAACTCATGCTTAGTGACATGGTCATAGATTTACTTTTATTGCTAGAATATAATTAGCTAAGGTCGTCAAACTGAGTATCTAAGCCAAAGCTTAGTTTTGATTGAGCATCGCAAGTAATTATTGGGCAGATCTTAATCGATTGGATCGATAATTGCTTTACCGTAAGGGGTTGCTTTCATCCACAAAAATTGGCTATATTTCTTGGCAATAACAACACTGATGATTGTCATGACGCGCACGGGATGTGCGCTTTGTTTAAGCCTCTTTGAGGGAGAGCGGTGTTGCTCGTTTCACCTAAAGGATGGAAAACAGTAATCTGAGACACTTTTATACAGGTCATAGATTTGTGTAGATTTAGTTCACCCCTTACCAGCCACCTGGATTAACAATATCGCCTTCATGCAGCAGCCCAACAATTCCTTCATGGACTTTGTGAATGCAGCCTACATCAATGCAGCCGCCGCTTCCCTCTCCAACGACCTGCTCTTCGTCGCCACCGCTGCATCGATGTTTATGGTCATCGAAGGACGGCGCGTCGGCGTTCGTTACGTCTGGCTCTACCTCATTTTCTCTGCCCTCGTCGCCATCAGCGTCACATTCCCCCTATTCCTCCTCGCCCGACACCTCAAGCTCACCAACACCCAACCCGAACAAATTACCACCGAAGCTTAGAAAAATCCCCTCCTCTGCGTTGGCGATAGCCGGCCTTTGGCACAGGCAGACGCTACGCGTTGGCGCAGCCTTGCCTTGGCATTACGGAGCGGCGACTTTATTCTGGGGTTCCCCCAGAATAAAAAACCGACAAGACAGGGGTGCCCGTCAGGGCAGCACATTTATAGTGCGGGTGGGTAGATCTCCGCAACACCCCCATCTCCCCCACCCATAAAGCAAGCGCGAATGATACCATAAATAGATAAGAAAGCTGTAAAGATATAAATACTTCAGCACTCATCTTTTTAGATTAAACGGAACCCTCGCTTGCCCACTATGCTGAAAAAATTATTTGGCGATCCCAACGTTCGCAAACTTAAAAAGTATCAACCGATTGTTGCTGAAATTACGCTCCTAGAAGAAGAAATCCAGGAACTCAGCGACGAACAACTCAAAGGGAAAACCACAGAATTCAAGCGCAGACTGGAGCAAGCGAATAATGATGAGGAAGAAAAAGAACTTTTAGACGAACTCCTCCCCGAAGCCTTTGCCGTAGTTCGCGAAGCTGGTAAGCGCGTCCTCGGCTTGCGGCACTTCGACGTGCAAATGCTGGGGGGTATGGTGCTCCATGAAGGACAGATTGCCGAAATGAAGACTGGAGAAGGTAAAACTCTGGTAGCGACCCTTCCAGCCTATTTAAACGCCCTTACAGGTAAAGGCGTTCACGTCATCACCGTGAATGATTACCTGGCGAGACGGGATGCGGAGTGGATGGGACAAGTTCACCGCTTCTTGGGTTTATCAGTTGGATTGATTCAATCAGGGATGAACCCCCCAGAGCGGAAGAAAAATTATAACTGTGATGTTACCTATGCAACTAACAGTGAATTAGGCTTTGATTATTTACGCGATAACATGGCGGAAGCAATGGGCGAAGTCGTTCAGCGTCCGTTTAATTTCTGCGTCATTGACGAGGTTGACTCGATTCTGATTGACGAAGCACGGACACCATTGATTATTTCGGGACAAGTTGAACGTCCAACTGAGAAATATCTTCAGGCTGCTGATATCGCCCGTGGTTTGAATAAAGAAAACCATTATGAAGTTGATGAAAAAGCGCGAAATGTGCTACTTTCCGATGAAGGTTTTGCCGAAGCAGAGCGGCTACTCGGTGTAACGGATCTGTATGATGAAGCTGATCCTTGGGCGCACTATATTTTTAACGCGATTAAAGGGAAGGAACTATTTATTCGTGACGTTCATTACATTATCATGAATGACGAAATCACGATCGTCGATGAATTTACCGGACGGGTATTATCGGGAAGACGTTGGAGCGACGGCTTACACCAAGCAGTGGAAGCCAAGGAAAAGGTCAAAATTCAGAACGAAACCCAAACTCTAGCGACGATTACCTATCAAAACTTCTTCTTGCTCTACCCTAAATTAGGTGGGATGACAGGTACAGCCAAAACCGAAGAAGTCGAGCTGGAAAAAACCTATAAAATCCAAGTTACTGTCATGCCCACCAATCGGGTGCGTCAACGGTACGATTTTCCTGATGTCGTCTACAAAACCGAAGAAGCTAAATGGCGAGCTGTCGCCCAAGAATGTCTGGAAATGCACAATACCGGACGACCTGTGCTCGTTGGTACTACCAGTATTGAAAAATCCGAAATTCTCTCCACCCTCTTGAACCAACTGGAAATCCCCCATCAACTCCTGAATGCGAAACCAGAGAACGTCGAACGGGAATCGGAAATCGTCGCTCAAGCTGGACGTAAAGGAGCGGTCACGATCGCGACTAACATGGCCGGACGCGGAACGGATATCATCTTAGGTGGTAACTCCGATTATATGGCGCGCCTCAAGTTGCGGGAATACCTGATGCCCCGCGTCGTCGCCCCTGAAGACGATGGCAATATGAGTCCCACTACCGTCGCCGCCGCCCAACAAAGCAAGGCTTCTGGCAAAGGTTTCGCATCTGGCAAAAAAGCCAAAACCTGGAAAGCATCCCCCGATATTTTCCCCACCGACATCGCCAAGGAAACTGAAGCGATGCTCAAAGATGCGGTTAACTTCGCCGTTGGACACTATGGCGAACGCAGCCTCTCCGAACTCGACGCAGAAGAAGTAATCGCCGTCGCCTGCGAAAAAGCACCCACCGAAATCGAAGCCATCCAAAGACTGCGGAACGTCTATAAAGCCGTCCGCAAAGAATACGATGCTTTTACCTCTGTCGAACACGACGAAGTGCTAAATAATGGTGGCTTACACGTAGTCGGTACCGAACGCCATGAATCCCGCCGAGTAGACAATCAACTACGCGGTCGTGCGGGTCGTCAGGGTGATAAAGGCTCGACTAAGTTCTTCCTCAGTTTAAAGGATCCTTTGATGCAAATCTTCGGTGGCGATCGAGTCAGTGGCTTAATGGATGCCTTCCGTGTTGAAGAAGACATGCCCATCGAGTCCAAAATGCTCACCAACAGCCTCGAAGGTGCTCAGAAAAAAGTCGAAACTTACTACTACGACATCCGCAAACAGGTATTTGAATACGACGAAGTGATGAACAATCAACGTCGCGCCATCTATGCCGAACGCCGTCGCGTCCTCGAAGGTCAAGACCTCAAAGAACAAGTGGTAAAATACGCCGAGCGGACAATGGATGATATCGTCAACGCCTACGTCGAGCCAGACTTACCCCCAGAAGAATGGAACCTCGAAGGCTTAGTCTCCAAATCGCGGGAATTTGTCAATCTCTTCAACGATTTGACCCCCGCCCAAATTGAAGACATGACTTACGACGAAATCAAAGTCTTCATGCGCGAAGAAGTCCGCCGCGCCTACGATATCAAAGAAACCGATATCGACAAAGTTCAAGCCGGACTAATGCGCCAAGCCGAACGCTTCTTCATCCTCCAACAAATCGACACCCTCTGGCGCGAACATCTCCAATCGATGGATGCCCTCCGCGAATCAGTCGGTTTACGGGGGTACGGTCAAAAAGATCCGTTGATTGAGTACAAGCAGGAAGGTTATGAGATGTTCCTGGAAATGATGACGGATATTCGCCGGAATGTGGTCTACTCGATGTTCCAATTCTCACCCGAACGTCAAGCCCAAGCAGCGTAGAAAGTTATCTTGATGTGATGCTATATCGCCGACTTCTTAAAGAAGTCGGGGATATGTTTTAGAAGGTTATCGATCGACTAAGATAAATATATGAAAGTATCACAAAGAGCTGCCTCATTAGAATATCTTGAATGGCTTGAATCATTTTACGAGTCAATCATGAGACCTTATGTCGAACTTACTCATGAATGGGATCGCACTAAATTTCGTGAACACTTTGATCCGAAAATAATCAAAGTAATCCAAGCTGATGGTATCGATATTGGGATGCTCAAAGTCGAAGAAAGAGATGACTGTATTTATCTTGGTGACATCCAAATCGATATCGCATATCGACGAAAAGGGATTGGTACACAATTAATTGAAACAGTAATTGGCTCTGGAAATCTATTTAATAAATCCGTCCGACTTCGGGTACTCAAAGGGAAACCAGCCAAAGAATTATATCTCCGCTTAGGATTCAAAGAAATCCAAACAATCGATAACGCCTATATTCTGGAAAGAAAAGCCGTAGCTGGGTAGAGCAGAGCGTTGGCGGAGCCTCTCCGTTATGAGGCAACCTAACTAACATACAAACATCCTAGAAATGTTGGGTTTCATTCTTCAACCCAACCTACAATTGAATATCATCGTCTGAACTATGATTAGAATGATTAACAGATAGACTATGATTGCCGTATGGAATTACTCCCTTCCCGCTGGGAGAGTATAGATTACTCTGACTGCACCATTGAACACTGGATCGCAGATATGAATTTTATTCTCTCAAACCTAGTCATTGCAATCGATTGAAGACAATCTATAGTCTTGTAACGGGAAGGGAGTATACTTAGAAACGGAAGCCAGCACCCAGTGTCACGCTAGTATTGCCATTATTAAAGGGGATTGCTACAGCACCTAACAAGGAAACGTAATCGCTAATGGTGAAATCTGCGCCAACTTGAGCAAAACCATTGGTAGTAGTAGTGTTATTCGCTGTTTGGAACTCTACACCCAGTCCGACAAATGGAGTAATTGGTAATGCTGATTGAAGCAAATTCCAGTCGTAAGTAAGACTAGCACCATATTCTGTACCACCAGAAGGAAATGTCACAAACGGACGAAGCGCGAAGTTATCAGCGACACCAATTTTACCATCGATCCCAAATACACTGGATCCACCACCGAAGGTGACTGATGGCGCGACATAATTATTGCCGATACCGCCAGCTAGAGCTGTTTGAGGCGATTGGGTAATTGCCGAAACGATTGCAGCAAAAAGAATTGCGGGGATAAATAAAAGCTTTTTCATATGGGATAATAATTATTGCAGGTATTAATTTAGACGATCGATCCCAAAACTTAGTTCCACTCGCAATTTTTCCGCGCTAGATGGCTCCGTAAAATGACTCAACACCTCACACCTGAAGTCCGCCAAATTATCGAGCGGGTGCTCCAACTGGAAAAAGACAGGCTCGATCGCAAGAAGAATTCGCCAATTAATGATGATATCCTTAAAATCATCAAAGAAATTGTCGTATGAAGTTGACCACAATTCGCCTCTACAACTTCCGTCAATTTTATGGTGAGACTCCTGAGATTCATATTGCTACGGATGACGATCGCAATACTACCATCATTCATGGGAATAATGGCGCAGGTAAAACTAGTATTCTCAATGCGTTTACGTGGGTACTTTACGAAAAATTTACCGCTGCTTTTGCCGAGTCTCAGCAATTAGTCAATAAACGCGCGATTGCGGAAGCTGATATCGGTACAGCGATTGATAGTTGGGTTGAAGTCGCCTGGGATCACGATGGGAAGCGTTATCGTGCTAAACGAATGTGTCGCGCCTATAAGCAGGAAACTGGCGTTAATCTTGTCAATAATGAATTGCTGTATCTCTACATCGGCGATGCTGATGGTAAATGGCTGCATCCTCAACAACCGCCGGATGAAATTATCGGCAGAATTTTACCTGCGAGTTTGCATCAATATTTCTTTTTTGATGGCGAAAGGATCGAGCAAATTGTGCGTCAGGATAAAAGATTAGAAATCGCTGAAGCTACGAAAATATTGCTTGGGGTGGAAGTCTTAAATCGATCGATAAAACATCTTGCTGAAGCTAAAAAGACGTTAGAAAACGAACTCGCGCAGATTGGCGATACAACTACGAAGGATTTACTTAGATCCCAACAGCAGTGTCAACAAGAGATCGATCGAATCGAACAACGTCAAGCTGAAATAATCCAAGAAATTGCTAACTTTAAACAGATTGAACAAGAGATCGATCGATATCTACTCGAACTTACAGCCGCTAAAGCTACTCAATTACAACGACAAGAATTAGAACGAACTAAAGCTACCCATCAAACCCAGCTTCGTCAGGCTCAGACGGCGATTAAGCAATTAATTTCGACTCAAGCGCATACAGTTTTACTGGCAGATCTAACTAAAGACTTCCAAACAATTGTAGCTGAATTACGCGATCGAGGTGAACTAAATCAAGGTATCTCCCGCGAATTCCTCAGTCAACTCCTCCACCATCAGAATTGTCTGTGCGGCACGAAATTGAGTCCTAAGACTGCCGCCTATATCCAAGTCCAAAACTGGCTGTCTCGTGCCAGTATTGCAGTGATTGAAGAGACAACCATGCGGCTGATTACCCAAGTTGAAGATCTCGAAACTAAAGGGGCTGACTTCTGGAAATCGATCGATCTTCAGCAGCAAATAGTCAGTACGGCTAGAGCTGAGATTAGTCAGTTAGAGCTAAAAATAGACAATCTCGAATTGCAGCTTCGTCAAGATACGAATGTTGAGATTAGTAGTCTCCAAAAACGTCTCGATGATATCGAAGTAAAAGTTCGTGATTTAACTCTCAGTCAAGGACAGAATAAACAGCAAATTATCCATCTCGAAGGACAAATTCAATCACTAGCGAAACAAATTGCTAAACAACAAACAAATTTAGATAGACAAAACCTCGCCCATCGTCGGCTCCAAGCAGCGACGACAGCAATAGCCGAATTAACCACCATTCGCCATCAACAAGAACAACAATTTCGGCTCGATCTCGAACAGCGTGTCCAGCAGATTTTTCAAACAATTTCAGTTACGCCATATCTACCAAAGATCACCGAAAAGTACGAACTAATGTTAGTCGAAAATACTAGAGGTGTGGAAACTACTGTCGCCGCATCTACAGGTGAAAATCAGATTCTCAGTCTGTCATTTATTGGCGGTATTATCGATCGAGTCCGCACCTGGAGCGAACAAAAATTGCTCGCAGTTCCAGAAAGCAATACCTTCCCGATCGTGATGGATTCACCGTTTGGCAGTCTCGATCGAATCTCCCGTCGTCAAATCGCCCAAATCTTACCCCAATTAGCAAATCAGCTCGTAGTCCTCGTGACCAAAACGCAATGGCGGGACGAAGTAGAAACCGAAATGCAGCCAAAGATTGGCAGACAATATCTCTTAACTTACTATACGTCTAAATTAGATTGTCCTGAAGATTACCTAGATATTAATAATCAGCGTTATCCCTTAATTAAGCATAGTCCCAATGACTTCGACTATACCGAAATCATCGAAATAACATAATCAGATGGAACGTCAAAAAATATTAGATTTGCTAGCAGAAGATCGAGATTTAGGACTAGATATAAACATCCATATCTTCGATACATTGACATCCACTAATGATAAATTAGCGCAATTAATTGCCGAAGAAAATGCACCTCCAGGTACAGTAGTAATTGCTAGAACTCAAACAGCCGGACGGGGACAACGGGGTAGCACTTGGGATTCAGGTGAAGGCGGTTTATACATGTCAATGTCTATAGCCCCTGATTTATTAGCAATAAACGTCCATCAATTAACAGTTGGATTAGTGTGGGGAATTGCAGATCAATTAAGACAGCAAAAAATCCCCGTCTGGATAAAATGGCCTAACGATCTAATTTTAGCTGATCGAAAATTAGGCGGAATTTTAACTCAAACCCGCATCGCTCAAGGTAAAATTCACCAGGCGATTGTCGGTGTGGGGATTAATTATGCTAACCCAGTCGAAGGAAAAGCAATAAATTTAGCTCCCAGTAAGGATTGTCAGCCAAATTACGGAAATATTCCCATTCAGATGTTAACAAGCTGTACGATTAGGGGAATTATAAGTGGGTATAAACGTTGCACTCCAGCAACGATCGACAGCCTGCTGTCGGACTATCTTGAACTACTCAATGCTCGTGGAAGTTCTGTAATAGTGGATGGTAAGTTAGGAACTGTTTTGGGGATCTCACCACAAGGAGAGTTGCACATCGGGTTTACAACTGCCGCTGAGATAACGGAAACGTATCTTATTCCTGGTACATTCACATTAGGCTACGAGAATTTGTGACTTCGGACATACGCGAAATTAATTGGTTTTGCTATGCTGGGGCGAACGAATAGTTCTGAACTGGACTGCGTTAAATTAAAATAACTATGAGCAGCAAAGCAGAAAAAACATCGAATCATTCACGTCAGCAATCTCGGTCGAATATTTTCTTCCGCAGTCCGCTGCTGTTGAAGATTGTCGCTTGGCTAGGAAGTCTTAGTTTCCTCGGAAGCACTGGACTTGCTTTGGCAGACATCAAACCGCCCTCTTCTTCTAAAACTGAAGCACCGGAACTGATCCAAGCCTCCGCAGCACCAATGGCTGGCATTGATGCTGTGAAGCTAGAAGACCAAGAAGCATATGGTCCTTACTTTCCAGTTGCTCAAAAGCCATCTCCAGTTCAACTCAATGTAGCACAACTTCCAAATCGAGAAGTTCCAGTTGCTGTCGCCCCCGCTGACGCAGTAATTCTGCCAACAGGCACAATTGTTCGTCCGCAACATACAGATGTATTGACCGCACACAACTATACAGTTGGGGTCAATGAATCGGCTTCAGAACCAAGTAGATCTGAAGAACTTAACAATATTTCTGCTCCAGCTTCCCGCATTAGTGCAATGCCAGGTCGGAGTAGGGAAATAGTTAATGTTACAAGCAGTCAGATTCAACCACAATCTGCCATTAGTAAATCGATTCCCAAAACTAGCATTCAAGCAAAATCCAGTTCGGGACAGCCTATTACTGGCTATCGTTCTGTGCCAAAAGTTGCTAGCATTCCGGTATTACAACGTGTAGATCGATCGAGCGTTAGTATTGCTAGCACTCCAGCAGAAACTCAGCGTCCGCGATTCTATCCTCAAGTTGTGCCATTAGCGGGACTAATCCCTAACGTGGTCAAGCCGATGAAGCCTGCGGTAACGGCTCTACCAGCACCAGTTAGATTGGCACCAATATTACCAACTGTCGCTTCAGCAACAGCTCCAGCAGAAGAGTTTGTTGAAATTCCAGTACCTGCACCGAAAAATCAGCGAATCGAAGTTCAATCTGTCGCTCACTTACCCCAAATCAGTGAGATGAAATCGGTACCCGCAGTTCCCGCGATACCTAGCGTTCGCCCAGCAGCGGCAGCTTCGCAATCTCAACCCATTGCCTTTGTCAATATTGGCGCGAATGAGTCCAGAGTAGAATTGGGCTATCCGCTCAGTCGTCCAGCTCCGACCACTTCCCGCTTTGGTTGGCGGACACACCCAATTACAGGTAGTCGTCGCTTCCACTCAGGGATGGATATCGGTGCTCCAATGGGCGCACCCGTTGTCGCGGCTGGCACGGGGATTGTGATGTCCTCCGGTTGGCTCGGTGGTTATGGCAAAGCAATTGTGATTCAACACAATGGTGTCCAGCAGACTCTCTACGGACATCTGTCTGAAGTTTTTGTCCAACCAGGACAAAGAATCGAACAAGGCACCGTGATCGGACGTGTCGGCAGCACTGGCAACTCTACCGGTCCTCACCTCCACTTCGAGACACGGGCAGCTACGAATGACGGTTGGGTCGCTGTCGATCCTGGCGACCAAATCGAGTATGCTCTAAACAATCTCCGTCAAGCAGCACCATTTGCACAACGGGATTTACCACCTGGATATAATTAGATAACGATCGCTATCTTCAACAGGGTCAGATTGCTAGATCTAAGACGTGGTATCTTGTGATGGTAACGCACAAAAACTCTATTTACTTATCCTAGTAGCGATCGCTGCTAGGATATTTTAGATCGAATCAAAAGTTAACTTAGTCCTATTTGGGAAAGAAGGTAGCATGTTACTCAAGTTACAAGACGTAAGTTATTGTCAACTTGTACGTCAGTTTGGAAACACCTCAGAAATTGTTATTGGTGTAAACTATCAGGGCAACTTATTTGTTCGAGGCAATTCTTTTCCACTTCAACAGCGTCAGATCGCCATTACTGAAATGCGTCGTAGTTATCTCGATCCAGAACCTGCGGTAGCTTGTTTACTGGTAGAAAATGGCGATATTGTGACTATTTGGTATGAGGATAAATACATCATTAAAATAGTCAAAGATGCTGTTGATATTGTTAGCTACTTCAACTTAGCTCAATTAGTTGCTGAGATGCGATCGCCACAAGGCGTTAAGATTGAGGACCGATCTCGAAGTTTTCGCTTTCCCTATCTTCGCTGTTTTCTCGGTCGAGAAGCGGTCGATTGGATGACGAAAAAACTACCGATCGATCGTCCTCATGCTGTTGCCTTGGGGCAGCGATTAATTGATGATAATTGGCTCAGAAATCTCTCGAATAAACAGCCGTTTGAAGACAACGATCTTTTTTATCAGTTTTCGATGGATAAGTGAGTCAGTTGATAGTTGATAGTTAATTTGGACTTGCCCCGACACCTGACACCCGACACCCCTACACTCCATGACTCCATGATTCCTCGTGTCTTAGATTTACTTGATTTAGCTTGGGCATTTGGTTTAATTGCGATCTCGATGGGTTTGTTGCAATGGCAACGAGTTGGCATCGGTGGACAAATGGCTTTAGCTGCTGCTAGATCTATTTTGCAGCTATTGGTGATGGGGTTTGGTTTGCAGGTAATCTGGCAATTGGACAACCCGTTGGTGACGGTGGGGGGTATTTGCTTGATGGCAATTGCGACGACAATCGCCACGAGCAACCGGATCGGCGATCGAGTCAAGGGTTTACTCCCAATTGTCGGTGGAGCTATCTTCACGGGGCTAATAGTCGCCGTTGGCTACACAATGATAGTAGTAATTAGACCGAGTAGTTGGCATCAGCCGCAATATTTATTGGCTTGTGCGGGGATTTGCTTGGGGTATTTGCTTAATAATACGGCGGTGGCGGGAGAACGCTTGATAACTGAGATCGATCGACATCAAGCCGAAATTGAAACTCGACTTAGTTTAGGTGCCACTTCCGCGCAAGCGATCGCATCTTATCGACAAATAGCGATTAAATCTGCTTTATTACCAACAATCGATACTTTAATGGTAGCTGGATTGGTGACGATTCCTGGATTTTTGACAGGGGAATTATTGACGAATATCCAACCAGTTAATGCGGCGGGATATCAGATTGTGGTGATGTTTATGGTGATGGCAAGCAATACCATTGCGGCGATTGTTGTAACTGGTGGAATTGTCAATCGTTATTTCAATCAGCATTCTCAACTACAACCGCTAGAGTGACGTTATAATTCAATCTTAACTTTTAGTTGAATTTTGTAATTATGGCAGCACATAAGAATTTTAGCGTTGTGATGATGTTCTTGGGGCTATCGTTCGCGGCGGCAAATATTAATAGCAATCCTGCGACTGCAAATACATCGGAAAAGCAGGTTAGATATCATCTAGCTCAAAACTCCCAACGACAAGCTGATGATTTATTAATATCTGGCAATCGAAAATTTACAGCAAAAGATTATCCTGGGGCAATTGCTGATTTTACTAGATCGATCGAGCTTAGTCCCAATTTCCAAAAGGCTTTTTATAATCGAGCAATAACTCGTAATCTAGTCGGCAATATTCAGGGGGCGATTGATGATTATAGTCAAGTCATCAAGTTAGATCCGCAGCATATTAATAGCTACTTTGCTAGAGCGCATTGTTTGGATGAAATTGGTAATAAGCAAGGAGCAATCGGCGATTTAGATCGGATTATTCAACTCGACTCAAAATCAGTAGAGGCTTATCTCGATCGCGGAAATATCCTCCACGACTTAGGCGATTTTAAAGGGGCGATTGCTAGCTTTTCTGAAGTTATCAAGCTCAAGCCAGATCGTGCCGATGCATATCTCAATCGGGGCTTGGCAAAATATAAATTAGCCGATCGAAAGGGTGCGATCGAAGATTATACTCTAGCTATCAAAGCGAATCCTAACTATAATCTAGCATATCACAATAGAGGCTGGACAAGAGCTGATTTGGATGACAAGAAAGGTGCCATAGCTGATTACGATCGAGCGATTGAGATCGATCGGACTTATTACCTGAGCTATTACAATCGCGGCAATATTCGCCGCAGATATGGCGATCATCTCAGAGCGATTGCTGACTATACTAAAACCATCGAACTCAAACCAGATTTTGCGGCTGCGTATAATAATCGATCGCTATCTCACAAAAAAATGAAGGCATTTAAATTGGCAATTAGTGACTGTAACGCAGCCATTAAATTTGATCCAAACCTTGCCGAGGCTTATTACAATCGTGCGTTGTCTCGTCGAGAGCTAAAAGACAAATCTGGTGCAATTAGCGATTTTAAAATGGCGGCTAAATTGTATCAGCAACAGGGTCGTAAAAAGGAGGCGGCAAATGCCCTCAATTTCGTCCAGCAAGTCGAACAGCAAAAATAGGCTTTGCTAAACCACAGCAACCGCGCTATTTTCCTGGGGACTAACTATCGAAATATAAGGTTCGCTCAGATATTTATCAGCGGCTGTTTGCAACTGATTGGATGTCAGTTGTTGAATGGCAGCGTTAAACTGGCTGTCAAAATCCACCCCCAATCCTAATAACTCATACCATCCATAGGTTTGCGCCAATTGTCCATTGGTTTGTTTCCCTAGCGCGTATTGTCCGAGCAGCTTGTCTTTAGCCGTTTGGAGTTCGGCTACTGACAACGGCTCCATGCACAATCGATCGACTTCAGCGCGTAATCCACTAACAGCAATCTTGGTATTGCTGGCGGCGGTGCCCATATATACCGCAAAGTGCGAAGTATCCAATCGCGTCGGGTAAAATGAGGATACATCATAGGCTAGCCCTCGTTTTTCTCGCAGTTCGACAAACAAGCGGCTAGACATCCCATTGCTCAAATAACTATCGATTAATTTGAGTGCGATGCAGTCAGGATCGTGGACTGCTGGCGCGAGATAACCCAGCATCACGATCGCTTGTTGGGTCGATTGATGCTCTACTTGATACTGAGGTGTGGTAGTCACCCGCGCTGGTGCGAGCGTCGGTAGCTCGACTTCTGGTACATCCCAATCTCCGAATACTTGTGTCACTAAATTGATCGCTTCTGCTGGCGTAATTCGCCCTGCAAGGCTGATAATTAGTCGATCGGGACGAATATGCGTCTGATGATAATCAACTAAGTCCTGACGGGTAAATTGCCCCATTGTATCAGCAGTTCCCAGACTCGATCGAGCATAAGCATGTTCGCCATATAGAGCCGTTCGCAGTTGCCGATAAGCATTATTAAATGGTTGCTCTGTTTGCGATTTAATCGCTTGCAGGATCAACTTCCGTTCTAGCTCAATTTGTGCGGCGGGGAAACTTGGAGTTCTGAGGATCTCCCCTGCCAACTGAAATATATCTACCAAATCTGACTTAACCGTCTTCAGACTCAGCTTGATATAGTCTGTCGTCGTATCGATACCCAACCCAGCTCCAACTGATTCTACTCGATCAGCAATTTCCAATGCTGATAATCGTTCCGTCCCCTTCGTCAGTACCGATGTCAACAGTTGCGCCAATCCCGCCTGTTTGGGTGCCTCCCAGCGACTCCCCGCTGGGATAAAGAATCGCCCAGAAACAATGTCCGCAGTCGGATTGGCGATCGTCAAAACTGTAATACCATTCGCTAACTGACTACGATGAACTGGGTGATTAATCATTGGTGAGGCTAAAGCCAAGTATAAGTACGCTGTTTACGATCCAAGCTACACCATATCACTCACCAAACTCAAGACTTCAACAACTGTGGATCCACCAACCAATTTTTAATTGCCAAAATTGCTGCTTGAGTTCGATCTCGGACACTGAGTTTACTCAAAATTGTATGAACGTGAACGCGGACTGTACCCGTTGCAATATATAAGACACTCACAATTTCTTGATTGCTTTTGCCCATCGATACTAGAGCTAATATTTCTTGTTCTCGCTTGGTCAAGACTGTGCTAAATTCAGTCTCAATCGTCGGTAGGATCGGTTTTTCAGGATCTCGAAACGCACTAAAAATTTCATGACTGGCAGTATTATCCCACCAGGAAGCTCCAGCCACGATCGATCTGATTGCCAAAACAATCGAGTTGGGAGCCAAACCTTTGAGACAATAACCATTGACATTCGTTGCAATCAAATCCTCGATCGACTGTGGCTGACAATTTGAGGTTAAAATTAAAATCCGTAAATGTGGACGGTAGAGCCGCATCTGTTGGCAAGTTTCTAACCCATCAATGCCCGGTAAGCCAATATCTAAGATCGCGATATCAATCTCCAGCTCGGTTTTGACAAATTCAATCGCTGTTTCACCATCCTCTGCTTCTGCGACAACGATCAAATCAGGTTCTCGTACCAACCGAGTTGATAAACCCAGCCGAAATAGCTCATCGTCTTCAACTAGCAAAATGCGGATTGTAGACATGTTCGGAGAATAAATATGGGAGTGTGTGCTATTACGGATCTTAGTCTTAGGCTTCACTCGCTGACTTAGGCAAGGTAAATAAAAAAGTAACACCTCTGGCTACTGTTGCCTCCACCTCAATTGTACCGTCATGTGCTCCAATAATCTGTTGTACTAGATATAATCCTAGCCCCGCACTTTTGGAACGACGACCAATTGTACCTTGATAAAATTTGACGAAAATATGGGGTAAATCTTCGGCTTTGATGCCTTTGCCGCGATCGATCACTTGCACTAAATATTGATTCGATTTTTCACTAATAGATACTATAATCTTACTCTGTGGTGGTGATTGATTGATGGAATTGAGCAATAAATTGGTGAATACTCGTTCGAGCTTGTCTGGATCGCATTCTAGTTGACTAGTAGTACTATGATCCACCAATTCAATCTGTACCTGACGATTGTGTGCCAGATCTAGCAACCCATCGATCGCATCGCTAGCGATTATTGCCAAATTACTAGTTTGATAATTTAGATACAAGCCATGATTATCATTGCGACAAGTTTCTAAAATGGTTTGGAGATTATTAATGCTCATTTTGTGAGCGCGACTCATTACCCCCAAAGCATGTTTTTGGGCAGTAGTAACTTCACCAAAATCACCCACAATGAAAGTATTAATTGTTTCGATCGCACCCAGCAGTGGATTCTGGAGATCGTGGACGAGATTAGCTGTAAAATCCGTTTTTAATTCGGCTAATCTAGATTGGATGATCAGTTCTGATTGGCAACTGGCGGCCAACTCGCTATAAGTTCTGATTTGAATACTTAGTATACAAGAGAAAATCAGAGCTGCAATAGCCAGTATTCGATTGGAAAATGCCACTGGTTCGATCGTTTCTAGTCGTAACGGCTGGTTATCGAAGTAACATAGTAATGTCAGGATAACAGTGACAACTGTCACCCATTTTCCCCACTGAGTACCGATCCGATAGCTTGCCACTAAAATTGGCACCACATATGCATAACCGACAATATATTGATTGGGTATAATTATTTCTAAACTCAGAATGGCAACAACTAAAATCCCGACAATCCAGCGCGGATGATAAATTTTCCCCATAATGTCGTTGCCTAGCTTAAATCATGTAGTAAATTGTATCTTCAACGGCACGAGAAGAGCAAGTTAACGCTACACACTATTTCATAACTATATCTTTTGATATATATCTATACAAATAGTCATCAGCTTGGGTTGTTAAAATTCGCACAATAATTCAATAACTATCGATCTTGTGCCAATGATATATATCAGGGTACGGAAGATAGTAATCGCGATCGTACATAGCATAGCAGTAAACTGATATAGGCGTTCAAATTTACGTCAAAGTGTTGCATCAATCTCTACATTAAGATTTAATAGAATATAACTAAAGCAAGCGAATAATTATCGTTTGCCTCTGGCTCTCAACTTAGCTGGAAGTACACATTCTTTAATTCTGCTCGATAGTTATTTTCTCGAAAAACACTAGTATTTATGATTAGATATTTGAAGAGATAATTTCGATCGACAGTACATTGCATGGCGAATTTCGTCAGGGTGGATGCAATGCTGGTCTGTGTGCTGAAGGTTTGTTGGTCAGTAAACAGTCGAATGTACTTCAAACATCATGATCAGTGGTGAAATCAATGTTTTCAATGTTCGATCGAGGATTAACAAAAGCTAATGAGTATAAATAATCTGGAGAAAGTCGATCGCAATAATTCCAGCTTTCGAGATCTTATCACTCAGTTCAAAGAAGTCAAAGTACATGCTTTGAGTGGCGATTTGATCGTTCTAGTCGAATCTGAGTTTAGTCGGATGTTCTCTTTTAATGCAGGGAAATTGGTGGGGATTAGTGGCGGGATAGATTCAATTGATTGCTGGCACCGAAATCTCAAAATTGCCAAATTCACGTTAACCCCCGATTTATCGATCGATAATGATGGTAATTAGCAAATACCATTAGAATTGTATGTGTTCGCCCGGAAGTTGGTAGCAATTGAAGTTTTATTCGATTTGATTCAGATCTGTCAACGTACTAAAAATAAATTGTCCTATCAGTTTATCCTGATCGATTCAAATAATCTCAAATCAAATCCAACTTCAACCTTACTAGATATTCAACCAATTTTGGATGAAGTTATTCAATCTTGGCAAGAATGGCAAAATGCTGGATTATCAGAATATTGCCCAAACTAATTCTTGAATATTCAGGATTATGTACAATTATTAGAACTAATAGATATAAATAATTCACTAGAAATATTACTATCGATCGATGGCAAGAAATCGCTGCGAAATTTGGCTGTAGATGCTCAACAAAATTTACTCGACTATACAACTCGACTATTGTCTTTATTGAAAGAGAAAGCGATCTCCCTCTCATCAGTCCAGATCGATCGAATTGAGAATTTTCGATAAATATTCTACCAAAATAATGGCAGGGACAACTCATAAATTGTCCCTGCCATTATTTTAGATATTAAAGGCTATTTCTTCTTCACGCTTGCCTTCTCTGCTTTAGCGGCTTTTTTGGCTGCTTCTGCGGCTGCAAAAGCTTTTTGTTTGGCTGCTTGACGTTCTTCTTCTAGTTTGTCGAGGTAGTAATGATAGTCACCGAGATAAACGCGGAACTCACCATCGCGGACTTCGACGATTTTATTCGCAACTTGAGAGATAAAATACCTGTCGTGGGAAACAATTAATGCCGTTCCATCATAGTTGATCAGGGCATTTTCGAGGGTTTCTTTAGCTGGAATATCTAGGTGGTTAGTAGGCTCATCTAGAATTAATAAGTTAGCGGGAATTAGCAGCATTTTCGCCAGAGCGAGACGAGCTTTTTCACCCCCACTGAGTGATTCAACCTTTTTAAAAACCATGTCACCAGTAAATAAGAACTGTCCTAAAAGAGTTCTGACTGCTTCATTTTTCCAGTCAGGAACTTCATCATGAATAGTCGCTAATACTGTTTTATCTAAGTCTAATGCTTCGGCTTGATTTTGCTCGAAGTAACTCGGAATCACATTGTGTTCGCCGAGTGCAATCGTGCCACTAGTTTGATGTTCCATCCCCATGATCATTTTCAACAGGGTGGATTTACCACAACCATTGGGACCTAAGAATGCGATTCTATCACCACGTTCGATGAATAAATCTGTGCCCATAAATAGAATTTTATCACCGTAGACATGTTCTAAATTTTTAATCTCAACTATTTCCCGACCGCTGCGAGGTGCTGGTGGAAAACGGAAGCTGAGGGTACGCATTGTTGATGCTGGTGCTTCAATTCGCTCGATTTTATCGAGGAGTTTTTCCCGACTCTTTGCTTGAGTACTCCGAGTTGCACTGGCTCGGAATTTTTCGACGAAGGCTTGTTGTTTTTCGAGTTCTTTTTGTTGCCGCTCGAAGGCATTTAATTGAGCGTATGAGTTCTCAGCTTTTTGTTCGAGGTAGGATGAATAGTTACCAAGATAGGTAGCCGAAACGCCACGTTCTGTTTCGACGATCTGATTGCAGAGTCTGTCTAGAAACTCGCGATCGTGTGAGATAATTACCATCGGCGTTTCGAGTTTACGTAGGTAATTCTCTAACCATTCGATCGTCTCTAAGTCTAAATGGTTAGTCGGCTCATCTAGTAGTAGTAAATCTGGGAATTGAAGTAAGATTTTGGCTAAACTCATCCGCATTTGCCAACCACCACTAAAAGCACTTACCAATCGATCGGCATCTTCCATTTCAAACCCGACTTCGGGTAAAATCTTGTCAATCTCGGCTTCTAACGCATAGCCATTTAAGGCTTCATACAATCGCTGGAATTTATCCATCCGCGTGAGCAATTTGTCTAGCTCATCACCAGCCGCAGTTTCTAACTGATGATGGATTTGATTGAGTTCAGAGTGAACCCGATTAGCTTCTCCAAATGCTTGCCACAATTCTTCTTTGACAGTCTTCGTCGGATCCACATCAAATTCTTGATTGAGATAGGCAATATTTAGACTATTCGGACGAATAATCTCGCCGCTAGTGGGTTCGATTTGCCCAGCGATAATCTTCATTTGGGTAGATTTACCCGCCCCATTCGCACCTACTAAGCCAATTCGATCCCCTGGCTTGACTTCCCAATTAATGTCCTTGAGGACTTCTCCTGTGGGATAAATCTTGCAGATATGTTCCAGTCGCAGCATGAAATTAATTTTCTCCAGGAGTAGGTGAGAGGAGGGCGAGTATCCCAAGTCCATTTTAACAAAACTTTACCACAATTGAGAGTGGAGGGGGAAAGGGGGTGGAAAATGGATAGTTGATAGTGCGTTTGGACGCAAGCGTCCTTTTGTCGCCCTATTCCCTATTCCCTATTCCCAAACTTGCTAAAATTAAGATTGAGTTAGTAAGACAAAGCCGCCAATGATGGATGTAATGGAGTTTTTTCAGCACAGTGCTGGTAGATGGAGATCGAAGCGGATCACTCATCACCTGGCATTTAGAAGATCGGAGATGGGTGAATCAGAGATTGAGGTGAAGGCATTAGCCGCCACAGATCCGGACATAATTGAGCTGTGTGAATCCCATCAAGTCGATCCCAGTTTAGCGGTAGGCGGCTGCTGTGTAACTTGGGCGGCTTCGATGGGTTGGGATCAGGAAGGCGAGAATCATGAAGGTAAAACTGTCTTCGCCCTAGTTCCCGATCCCGAACAACCTCATAGCGGTCAATTGTTGCGCGATCGAGGGTATGCTGAAATTGTCTCTGTTGTGGGACATTATCAGATGGATAATGATGGCGGATTGGTTTTGACAACAGAATATGACATCATGAGTTCGGTTGAGCGATTTTGGTTCCCCAGTCCAAATGTTCGAGTTCGCAGTAGTACTGTCAAACGGATGGGTGGATTTAGTACCGCCACATTCTGCACCGAAACTCGTTGGCTAGGTGACTCAAACAGCGATACTGTCGCGACTGAATCGGCGAATATAGATTCTAATTTAATTCTCTCTCCGCTGGGTTGGTGATAACTAGCAAAGAAACTGAAAAATATGATGTTGGAGTGCAATATCTCCAACGCATTCAATCCCTGTTACCAGATCCACAGATGGTGGATGTAATGGATAATTTACGCGATCGAGTCTCGATTTGCAACTGGATTGGCGAATACATCGAAGCTGTCAATATCTTGCTTCAAGCTCATCTTAATGCTTGTCATGACTGTTTCGACTCGCGCGACCGCAAATCGATCGATATCTTTGCCATTCCATTGGCATCATCGGTGCGATTAGATGGCTTTTGCAATATTACTACCGTACCGACGACAATTCTAGTCGATGTGGGCAGAGTCGCACCAGCCGATTGGTTGGCTCTAGTCGCCCATGAGTACGCTCACGCTCATTTAGGCTTCCCAGGTCACGATCGCGAATACGCTATGGTTCTGAGCCATTTATGCTTAGGATTAGGCTTTCCACAACCATCTACAATCCCAAACGATCGTAGTTTATACTATTGGCCGCCATATTCAGCCTCGATCGATCCATTAGCTTTTTGGCGGGGATAGGGAGGGGAAAGGGGAAAGGGAGATCGACTAAACCACTAAACCACTCTAAATGTCTAACTTGACACTAGACTTCCTGCGAAAGTCAGGGGATAGGGGATAGGGGATAGGGAATAGGGAATAGGGAATAGGGAATAGGGAATAGGGAATAGGGAATAGGGAATAGGGGGAACTATAGATAAAAACGGTACTGAAAAAGATTCTATTTTTACTTTCGCAGGAGGTCTACTGGGAAGGGAATATAATTCAGCAACCCAACAACGTGAGGTAGGGGTAATTCATAAATTATCCCTACCTCGCGTTTTTGATCCGATTGGCGTTCGTTATCAACTAGACAGCTTCGATGTTTTTCTCACCAGTCCTAATTCTGATCACTTGTTCGACAGGACTGACGAAAATTTTGCCATCGCCAATTTCACCAGTTCGGGCAGCAGAGATAATTTTATCTACCACCATGTCAACCTGAGCATCTTCAACAACGACTTCGACTTTGAGCTTTTGGAGAAACTCAACAGTATATTCCGAGCCGCGATACCGTTCGGTTTGTCCTTTTTGTCTACCAAATCCTCTGACTTCCGATACCGTCATGCCGACGATACCTGCGTTGACGAGAGCGATTTTGACTTCATCTAGTTTGAAGGGACGAATGATTGCTGCGATCTTTTTCAATTTTGCTTACTCCTGAATGTGTGTTTATATACTAGATTTTAGCTGCACCAACTCGATCTTTTGTATCATTGTTAGACCAGATAAACATGTAACTTTGGCTACAAAATACCAAGATCGCAGTCTTTGCGAATCTAAATTTTTGCATATTAAATCCAAAATTGGTAGCGATCGATACCGATTGTAATGTCACTTAGCTGCATCTACCACAGATTAAAGTCAAATTCTTTAGTCGTAATGCTAGCAGATCGTTTAAAATGGCGGCATCATACCGCCATTCCCAATTACCTTCAGCAATCCCTGGAAAATTCATTCTGGCTGTACCATCCAAACCCAAGACATCTTGAAGTGGAAAAATCGCAATATTGGCGACAGAAGTCATCGCCAAGCGAATCGTATCCCAATGAACTCCCGCTGCACTAATCCCACCTGAATATAACAAGAATCGATCGCGTTCCCGACCGCTTATTTTCTCGAACCAACCAACAGTTGTATCATTATCATGGGTACCTGTATAGACGACGAAATTGCGTCCATAATTAAATGGTAAAAAGGGATTACCATTGTCAGAACCGAACGCAAATTGCAATACTTTCATCCCAGGAAAACCGAACTGATCTCTGAGAGCTTCGACATCTGGAGTAATTACTCCTAAGTCTTCAGCTAGGATCGGTAAATGCCCCCATTTATGTTGAATGGTGGCGAATAATTCTGCACCTGGAGCTTTAATCCAGCGTCCATTCATGGCTGTAAGTTCGCCTTGTTCGACTGCCCAAAATGCTTGGAATCCGCGAAAGTGATCCACACGAATTACATCGACTAATTTTAGCAGCGATTCAAATCTTTGAATCCACCAATTGAATTGCGTATGAGCTAATTGCTCCCAGTTATAGACTGGATTTCCCCATAGTTGTCCAGTTTCGCTAAAGTAGTCAGGTGGCACGCCAGCCATGAGAGCCGCTGCACCTGTTTCGGGATCGAGTTCAAAGAATTCTTGATTTGCCCAGACATCCGCGCTATCGTGAGCAACATAAATTGGAATATCACCGATGATTTCAATCTCATGTTTATGAGCATACTGTCTGAGTGCAGACCATTGTTCAAAGAATTTGAACTGAATAAATTTATGGTAACTAATTTGATGTTTGAGTTGATTTTGCCAGTGAATGAGCGCAATCGGTTCGCGCTTGACTAGATCGATCTCTTCCCATTCATGCCAGCTCTTATTACCATGAGCTTCTCGCACTGCCATAAATAAAGCATAGTCATCCAACCAATAAATCTGACCGTGACAGAAATTATCGAAGGCAGTTTTTTGATCTTTATCGGCTGTTTGCTCGAATCGATCGAATGCCGAATGATATAATTTGGTCTTGGTTTCGATCGCTAATGGAAAATTGACCTTACCAGTAGAAAATGTCGGTAGATTTGCTAGATCCGCTGGAGTCAGCAATCCATCTTCTAAGAGTTTAAGTGGACTCAGGAGTAACGGATTGCCCGCGATCGCCGAATAACACATATAGGGCGAGTTACCATAACCCGTCGGTCCTAATGGTAATATCTGCCAATATTTTTGTTTGGCATTGTGTAAAAAGTCAATGAATGTATACGCATCTTCACCCAAATCGCCAATCCCGAAGGGGCTAGGTAGTGAGGTGGGATGAAGGAGAATTCCACTGGAACGAGTCATAAATGAGGAGGAGAGGGGGACTTGACTACGGCGGAGATCTGACCCACCCCGAATGAGCCTTAAGGCTCATTCGCCCCTCCTAGGAGGGGATTTTCACTCCAGCCTTAACATTTGGGGTAAATCCCCTCTTCGGAGGGGTGGCGCGTAGCGACGGGGTGGGTAGATCTACGCAACAACTCGAAAAACTAAAATTTCAACACCTTAGCAACAGTCTGTACATCCTTATCCCCACGTCCCGAACAATTGATCACAATTTTGGGACTACCAGAGAGTTGAGGACAGAGAGTTTCTAGGTATGCGATCGCGTGGGATGTTTCTAGAGCGGGTATAATGCCCTCTAGCTTGGATAGTAACTGAAACGCAACTAAAGCCTCAGCATCAGTCACACTATAATATTCTGCTCGTCCCATATCTTTGAAATAGCTATGTTCTGGCCCTACACCAGGATAGTCTAATCCGGCACTGATGGAATGTGCCTCAGCAACTTGTCCATCATCATCCTGCAACAGATAACTCATCGCGCCATGTAGAACACCTGGACGACCTTTAGTCAGCGTTGCGGCATGTTTTTCAGTCTCAACACCTTCGCCTGCGGCTTCCACCCCAATCAGGCGCACAGATGGCTCCTTGACGAATTCGTGAAATAATCCCATCGCATTAGAACCACCCCCGATGCAAGCCAGGAGAATATCTGGTAAACCGCCCCATTTTTCCATCGCTTGAGCGCGGGTTTCCACCCCAATAATCGCATGAAAATCGCGGACAATCATCGGATAAGGATGTGGCCCAGCCACCGAACCGAGGATATAATGAGTCGTCTCTACATTCGTCACCCAATCCCGAATTGCTTCCGAAGTTGCATCCTTGAGCGTACCAGTTCCCGCAGCTACCGGACGTACTTCCGCACCCAGTAATTGCATCCGAAATACATTTAGCTCCTGACGTTTCATATCTTCCACGCCCATGAAGATGACGCAATCCAGCCCAAATCGAGCGCAGACAGTCGCTGTAGCTACTCCATGCTGTCCCGCACCAGTCTCGGCAATTACCCGTTGCTTGCCCATCCGTTTGGCAAGGAGTACTTGCGCCAAAGCATTATTAATCTTGTGGGCACCAGTATGATTTAAGTCTTCTCGTTTGAGGTAAATCTGGGCACCAGTGCCATCGGGACGGGCATAACGTTCCGTCAGACGTTCGGCGAAATAGAGGGGGCTAGGTCTGCCCACATAGTCGCGTAGCAGTCCATTTAGTTCTTGCTGAAATTCAGTAGTTTTGGAATAACGATAATACTCAGCCTCGAATTCTAGCAGAGCTGGCATCAACGTCTCTGGTACATATTTTCCCCCAAACTTGCCAAACCGACCGAGACTGTCTGGCTGTTGGGTTGACTGACGATTTTGGCTGGGTGAGAGGGGCGTTTGAGTCATGTTTTGATGGTGGGATGTCTGGCGATGGCAATTGACCTCGATCGATATATTATACCGCTGCTCGCTCGCCCCTATCCATCGCGATCGGCAAGGGTGCAAAATACTTGATGGTGGAAGCAATACAAGAAAAATTAACTCATCTCTAACATCCGTTGCATCGGACGTAGAGCGGCTAATCGGACATCTTCAGGCATCGTGATTTCAGGAGTTCGATCGCGCATTGCCAGATATAATTTTTCAAGTGTATTCAACCGCATGTGTGGGCATTCATTACAAGCACAATTAGTCGTTGGCGGCGCAGGGATAAACTCTTTTTGCGGTTGAGCCTTCTGCATCTGGTGAATGATACCTGGTTCAGTCGCGATAATAAATTGAGTACTCTGACTTTCAGCAGTGTATTTTAATAAGGCACTAGTTGATCCGATAAAATCGGCATGTTGCAATACCGCTTCCTCGCACTCTGGATGCGCGATTACTTCAGCATTAGGATGATTGATTTTGAGCTGAACTAACTTCTTTTCCGAGAAGATTTCATGTACCATACAACTCCCTTGCCATAGTACCATTTCTCGATCGGCTTGCTGCATCACATAGCGACCTAAATTGCGATCGGGTGCAAAGATAATTCCCTGTCCTGGTGGAATTTGTTTGACAATTTTGACAGCATTTGAACTGGTACAAATAATATCACTCAGAGCCTTAATATCTGCTGTACAGTTAATATAAGTAATTACAATATGGTCGGGATATTTAGCTTTGAATGCAGCAAAAGAATCGGGGGGACAACTATCAGCTAGCGAACATCCCGCCGCCAAATCTGGTAATAGTACTAATTTCTGTGGATTCAAAATCTTGGCAGTTTCTGCCATAAAATGAACGCCAGCAAAAACGATAACATCGGCATCAGTACTAGCCGCTCGGCGAGATAATTCTAACGAATCCCCAATAAAATCCGCTACATCCTGAATCTCCGAATCCTGATAATAATGCGCCAAGATCACAGCATTCATTGATTGTTTCAACCCCTGAATTGCTGCGACAACATCAACAGGGATGAGATCTTGATTAGCAGTCGGACGTGCGGTGACAAACATTTAAGTCGTTGGGATTGGGGTACTTAGTTCAGTCTATTTTTTAATTATAGTAGATTTTACCAGAATGCCAAGTATTGAGCGTTGGTAGCAATCCCATTTGATTTCCTAGTCGTAATGCAACCTGTAGGGATATGGTTCTTTAAGTTCCTTTGCCCTTTCCCCTACTCCATCGGCATGGCTAATCTCTCGTCGCAACTTCTTCTTTACTCAGTAATGAATTGAGTGCCCAAACGTGCTCTATTTCCATCTGTTGGTTTCGACAAGTATCTTCCAACAATTTGTGTTGAGATAAAGCTTTGCGGAGCGTGACGATTAACTGTTGGACTCGTTCTCTGACGATCGGATCGCGATCGGCTGTTATCATGGTTTGACGTTCGAGAACTTGTAAAATCAGTTCGTAATGTACTAATGAAGGTAGTTTAATAGGATCCATGAATCTGAATTCACCCGATCCTCAATGGATGGGTGATTATATTAGGTGGGTAGATTTACATTGCAAACAGACTGACAATGCCCTGTCCAGGATCGTCTTGCTTTACTAATGATTCCCCAATTAGCACCGCAGTTGCACCAGCGTCGGCGACTATTTTGAGATCTTCAGCAGTATGTAAGCCAGATTCACTGACAATGAGGATTTCTCGATCGAGTATTTCTTGTTTTCGCGATGCTAGAAGTGTCTGGGTAGTCTGTAAATCTACACTGAAAGTAGCGAGATCGCGATTATTAATCCCGATCAATTTTACACCCTTCAATTTTAACACTCGATCGAACTCTTCCTCAGTATGTACCTCGATTAGAGCTGTCATTCCCAATACCTCAACAATCTTGAGGAAGTACTGAAGATCGCTATCTTCCAAAATTGCTGCAATCAATAATACCGCATCAGCACCATGAGCGCGAGCATAGTAGATTTGGTAGGGATAAATCACAAATTCCTTACACAACAGCGGTAAATCCACCGCCTGACGCACAGCCGCCAGATTCTCGAAACTACCCTGAAAAAACTTGCTATCAGTCAACACCGACAAACAACTAGCACCACCGCGCTGATAGGATTTGGCAATTTCCACCGCATCGAAGTCCTCCCTAATCACCCCCTTGCTAGGAGAAGCCTTCTTCACTTCGGCGATGACAGCGGGATAAGTCCTACCCTGCTTGAGGGCACCCAAAAAGTCCAAGGGTGGTGTCATGACCTCGACCCGCTTTTTGAGCTTGTCTAGGGGCATTTTGTCCCGCATCGGGGGGATTTCTCGCTCCTTGTACCAGACAATCTCTTCGAGGATATGTTCGGGCTGAGAATCGGGAACTACAATCTGATACTCAAGTGGACCAACATTTACGGATGAACTAGGCGGGCGACGACGGATTTTCATGGAGGGGGTGGATGGTGTGGGTGATGGAGTTGCTGCGGAGATTTTTACCCCCAACCCCCTTGTAAAGCGGCGTTTTTATGTCTAGGGTTCCCCCCGAATAAAAAAACGACAAGACAGGGGGCTTTCCGGCTCTCTCCCATTTGAGAGAGAATGCTTTCTGGCTCCCTCCCCTTTCTAAGGGGAGGGCTGGGGTGGGGTAAAGATCTATGCAGCAACTATCTATTTTAACGGTTGAAAGATTTGACACAATTCGATCGCGTGAATCTGTAATGTAGAGGTAGTTTCCGCGCCGCGTTTGAGGCTAAATTCTAAATCTAGTAATTTGGGTAGACTGGCTGCGAGTCGATCGGCAGTGGTAGATTGGAGTTCCTGCTTGATGAAAAATAGGCGTTTGGGATTGCCAAGTCCGGCGGCTGTCGCTATGACTCGATCGTCTTTTTCTCCAGCTTCTAGGAGCATTTTAACCCACAACCAGGTGCGAAATTGACCGACGAGGGTGGCGACTATTTTTAAGGCGGGTTCATTGTGGTTGATTAATTCGGCGATGAGATGTAAAGCTGTAGCAACATCCCCTTGACGAATGGCGGCGGCTAGTTGGAGACTATTCTGAGTATTGGCAACTACGAGACTAGCTACCATTACTCGATCGATCTGTTGTCCTGCTCCACCTGCCAGAAGTTGTAATTTGTCTAATTCTAAATATAATTGGCGGGTATTATTCCCGACGGATTCGGCGAGGAGTTGGACTGCATCGGGGGTAATTTTTAAGCCCAATTCTTTGGCGACAATTTGCACGCGCTGACTGAGTTCTTCAGTTTTCCACGGTGGTATTAATCCGAATTCTTGGACGTTGGCATATTTCTGAATTGTCTTAGTTGATTTTAGTCTACCGTCTGGTTTATTTTTGCTCGTTAATAGCAGCACTGTCGTCGCCGGAATCTGAGGTAATGTCCGTTCTAATTCGGTGAGCAATTGCTCGGAGCATTGCTGCATGACGGTGGTATCTACGAGCCAAATTAAGCGTTTTCCCGTTCCAAATGGGGGAGTCATTGCTGCCTCTAGTGCTGATATGACGGCATCTTCTCGATCTGGATTAATCTTTTCATAGTTGAAACTTACCCAGGCTGAATCGAGTGATGATTGTTGAATTGCTGTGACTGCTTTGGCGATCGAGAAATCATCATCACCCCAGTATAAGATTACGGTCATTTAATTAATAGATATTGAATATAATATTTTAATCATCATCAAACGATCGCGCTGACAATACATGATCCAATGATCCTAACTTGTTCTGAATCCCTTCGCATCCACCTGGAATGGTTTGACGAGATTTTTCACCACACCACGCACAACAGTATTCGCGCTGTGATTTGGACAGATGTCGAACATTTGTAAAATCGACATCCTCGACGATTGCACCGCTACATTCGCCCTTAATATAATCAGGATATCGATCTGGAGTGCGCGGGCTAGCAAGTTCTATTTCTCCATAAAATAGTCGAGTACCGTTAAGATCGGCACCGTTTAATTTAGCTTGATACAAGATAGTTCTAGCCAAATTAGCCTTTGACAAATTGCATCCACTTAAATCGCTGCGAATGAGATTAGCGTCGCTCAGATCTGCCCAGCGTAAATCGGTTTGTGAGATATCTGTACCTGCTAAGATTACGCCCAAGTTTATCACGCGAACACCGTAGATCCGATCTTCATCATAACCGCCATTACCATTTAGAACAACTCGCCCTAATCGTAGATCTCGTTTGAGCGGAGTTAGTAATTTAGAACGGGATAGAAAGCGAATAACTCTCGCTTTTCCGATTGCATTGACACTACCTAATAATGCCGCAGTTCGACCGATTGCAAATGAACGTTCTTGCGGCCAATCTTCGAGAAATCCTTTATCATCTAAAACTAAATCCGAAATTCCTTGAAAGTAATTATCGATCGTTTGTTGTTGAGTCAGAAAGTTTTGAAGCCGATTCAGTCGATTTTGTTCGATCGTTAGATCGCGAGAAACAATATATTGTCGCCAGGACACGTATGCTGCTAAACTAGCAATGATCATCTGTCCGATCGCACCACTCCACAACCCCAATACCCCAACAATATCCCAATCAGTTCGCGCTGATAGATTATCGAAGTTATTGAAAAATCCACAGATTTTGAGTAAGACAATTATCGCAATTATAATTGTCAGTGCTGTGACTAATCGCAATCGCTGAATTTGTGAAATAGATCGAGGTATTTTGGGACGGATACCTCGATAGATAATCGGTGTTGATAATACTAATGCGATCGAGCAACCTGCGATGGTAAGTCCAGTATGATGAAAGTATAATCCACAGCCGATCGCAATTATTCCTAGTAGATTTAACCAGATTGTCATTTACTCTAAAATTTTAGATCTCAGCTTTTTACCCCCAACCCCCTTGTAAAGGGGGCTTTAGATCCTAGTTTGGATGGCAAAGTCTTTTGCCTGGGGGCTTTCATTCCCGCCCCTTTACAAAGGGAGGGCTGGGGTGGGGTAAGGCTATTGTCTCACAACGATCGACTTACCATAAACTTCCGCAGCTAACCCATTACTAAATGTCGATGTGCGAGTACCATTCGGCGCATTAATTAACGCGAGAGTATCTTCAATCTGGCTAAAAGTAGGCATTTTATTTAATGCTTTAGTGAGAAATTGACGGATGACTCGGCGTTGAAGGGAAAGGGGAATCGATGCGATGATAACTCGATTTAGTTTAACATTTTGTTCGTCTACTGCTTGTCGATACCAATCGCTGGCGAGTGATTCTAGATGTTCGACATCTGCACGTAATAGCTCGGCGGTGCGTGCTAAATGACTCTCGACTTGGGGATTGAAACTCGCTGCTAATTGCGGCATAATTTCTTGGCGAATCCGATTGCGAGCGTATTTTAGATCGTGATTATAAGCATCTTTCCAAACGGGTAATTGATACTCTTGACAAAAGTCGCCTGTTTGGGTGCGATTAATTTCTAGTAATGGGCGCACTAAACTAACCCCTGGTGTTAATTGTCGTCGCCAATCCATCGCACATAATCCATCCGCACCCGCGCCGCGCACTAAATTATAGAGGAAGGTTTCGGCTCTGTCTGTTTGGGTATGAGCGGTGACGATATAAGTACTCCCAGTCTGTTGGGCGATTCTAATTAAGACTTGATATCGCCACTCCCTAGCGGCGGCTTCTGTCTCTGGTAAATTGGCGGTAGTCTCACAATGAAATGGTAACATCCAGCCAGCCGTAACTTGAGCGACTCGATCGGCAATCCCGATATCTTGTCGCCAACCATGATCGCAATGAGCGACGGCTAGCTGCCATTTCCAGCGCGATTGCAAGTCTTTGAGCATTTGTCCCAAACACAGTGAATCCTGCCCCCCAGAGACGGCAATCAGGATATTTGCTCCAATTGGTAACAACTGTCGATCGATCAGGCTTTGATGAAGTTTACTATGTAATGGTGTCCAAGGCATTTAGTGGGGACAAGGGGGACTGTGGGGGACTGGGGGACGAATAAGTTTCTATTCCCTATTTCAGCTATTATACCAATGTGATGGTGGGTGGTTTTGTTCTATAATTGGATTAGTTTTAGAAGTTCGATCGAATGCAACGTGACACATCAAGCATATTTCAGAGCGTACGAGTTATTCTGGCGAGGAATTTAGAAATCGATATTGAGACGATCGATCTAGACTTTAAATTCCATAGTTTTATCGATTCTCTCCGAGAGGCTACGCCAACGACTTGCTGCTTATCGTCAGGAGAAATCGGGTTCAAAAGATTTACTCAGTTATATCGAAGCCGCCAGTATTTACATCGATTTATCTGAAGAGTTTGAGTTGAAATTCTTGGCAGATTTTACAGGTGTGGCTTGTATCACGGTGGCGGACTTGATTTTGCTAATCCAATCTAAATTAGAATTGGGTTTGGCTGGGAACTAGAATCATTGAGAAATAAGGTACGTCGTGTGGGTTGACATCCTCGATCGGGATAATCTTTTGATCGGGAGCGGTTGCTTGTTCGATATACTTAGCACGGGACAATAAATCGAGATCGCTGAGTATTTGGCGGACTTTATCAAAATGACGACGCAGTTTGATAATTGCTACTGCATCAGCATTGATTAGTTGCGCTCTCAATGATGGCGCGGGTAAGGTTGCAGACAAGACGCTAAAAATATCATTTTGATAACATAAAGGGCTGCCGATAGCGGCGGCTGCTCCCATCGCCGAAGGTACGCCAGGGACGATTTCTGTCTCAAATCGATCGGCTAAACGGGTAAATAAATACATAAATGAACCGTAAAATAACGGATCGCCACAGCATAACACGACTACATCTCTACCTGCGGATAAATGATTGACGATCGGTCTAATTGCTTCACTATATGATGCTTGTGCTGCTTCTGGATCGAGAGCGCGGGGGAAATGAAAACAGACTTCGATTTGGTTGCCCCTCAGAAAAGGTGCGACAATCGATCGAGCGATACTTTCTCGATCGATTGCTGAATGATAAGCGATCACCGGAGCCGCCTGCAATAGTCTAAACGCCTTGAGCGTCAATAATTCAGGATCGCCAGGACCAACCCCAATCCCATATAATCTTCCTGTCTGAATTGCAACCATTTTTCTTCTGATCTTTTCCAATTAGATTTAGACATTTTGTAGAATCTAGTTAATGTTTAAGCATCTTTTTTAACCGCAGAGGCGCAGAGGGCGCAGAGAGAAGAAAAGATTTCAATTTAAGAACCAACTATCAACTATCAACTATCAACTATCAACTATTTCCTGCTCCATTGCTAAAGCATTAACCGCCGCCGCCGCCATCGCACTCCCACCGCGTCTACCGTGAATAGTCAGAAACGGAACACCCCGACTATCTGCGGCTAGAGCTGCTTTTGATTCCATCGCACCGACAAAACCGACGGGGAAGCCGAGAATCAATGCTGGTTTGGGTGCGCCTGCGTCGAGCATTTCCAGGAGTCGAAACAGAGCTGTCGGCGCATTTCCAATTGCAATTACTGAGCCAGCCAAATATGGTCGCCATAGTTCTAATGCCGCAGCCGATCGAGTATTCTCTAATTGAGCTGCTAAATCTATGACTTGCGGATCTGGAAGCGTGCAAATTACTTGATTATCGACAGGTAAACGTTTGCGCGTCACGCCATTGGCTACCATCTGCGCGTCACACAAAATCGGTGCGCCATTTGTGAGTGCTGTTCGTCCCACCCGAACGGCATCGATCGAGTAGTCCAGATCGCTCACAATATCAATCATCCCACAAGCATGGATCAGTCGCACTGCTACTGTATTGAAGTCGGCGGGTAATGTATCTAAATTTGCCTCGGCTCGAATTGTCGCGAATGATTGACGATAAATTTCCGCCCCATCGCGAACATAATTTAGGGGTGCTGGAATGGTGGTTTTAGACGACATTAAATATTTGCTGGAGTTGGGATAGAGATTGACGAGAGATAAATGCTCGGAAAGATTCTTGGAGATTGAGCCGCTGATAATGATAAGCGTCGATCGATTTACCGATCGCAATTGGGACTTGTGCGGGTGAGTAAAGATCGCTCAGTTCTCGTTCAAATGCGGCTGGAACACCTTCGATCGAGATTCGATAGTGTCCAGATTGATCGGGGCTTTTATCGTCTCCCCAGAGGGTAATATCGGCGCGATCGTGTTGAGCGCAAGATCGATCGCAACCACTAAAATGAATACTTAAGGGTAGATCGAGTTTATATTTAGTAGCTAAGTAATTGGATAGATCGATCGCATCTCGTTGAGTATATGTCGCCCCAAATTTACAGCCTGTAGATCCCGCGCAGGCTCTGAGTAAGCTACTCGGATGATTCGCTGTATGGATTAAATCTAAGTCAGTAATTAATGCTTGTACTCGCTCCAGATCTATCCCCTGTATATCGGGAAGAATAATATTTTGCCACGGAGTCAATCGAATCGTACCATTCCCATATCGTTCAGCAATTTCAGCTAACCCTTCGATCTGGTTTCGATTCCATCGTCCCAATAGTAACACCACACCCAGATAGTATCGATCTGATTGAGATTGTCGATGTACGCCGATGTGGGGGATGGGGGAGGGTGGGGAGATGGGGGAGATGGGGAGGTTTTTAAAAATGAAATGGCTAGAACCCGTGAATTCTAGTTGAACAATCTCGCTAAAACCAGTTAAACCCCAATGACGAATGATATCTCGCAATCGTGGTTTGCGGCGAATATCTCCACCTAGCAGTTCAATTCCCGATCGATAACTTTGAGCAATTGCAGCCAGCATCGGGATACATTCATCCAATCCCAATTTTACCCCGACAGGTAGCGGTGCGGATCCTCTATCACCAATCCCTAAATACAGATCGAACTCACGATCGCTAACAGCTAATAACGTAATATCATTAGGTCGATTGATTATGCCGACACTCCCACCACCATCAAAACCCACGCTAAACTTTGTGGATAATATCCCCAATTCGGGATGATGACTAAGATATTCATGCCAAGCTTGAGCCAGTGGACGAATATCGATTAATTCCTGCGCATCAATCCCCGCAGTTGGACTCATCATGATATTGCGAATCCCATCGACAGCCGAGTTACTCGCCGCCAGACCACAATCGGTTAATTTAATTAATACTTCTGTCGGAATATGTCCAGTTAGTGCCCGTAATTGTAAATTAGCACGATTGGTAACTTGAATATACTCTAACCCAGTTGTGGCTAGTAGATGATCGATCGCCAAACACTGCGATGTATCTAACACTCCACCAGGAATTCGCAACCTAGTCAACAGTCCATCTCGCGCCACCGCAGGATGATAAATATCTGGACAAATAGTGTGTTCGACAGACACTGAATTTAACTCCTTCCCCATGCAACGCAAGGAATAGTGAATTTTTAAGTACCGATGCTAGTTGGTACACTCAGTTACGGTATTCTGACTCGAAGCTTTCGCTCCATCACAGTTGCGGCACAGCCTTGGATTTTCACCAAACTTTCCCGATCCTAAGTTAGTTCAATCTAGCACGATCCGGTAACTAGTTGATACCCTAACGATTTCCCGCCAAATGACTCTAGGTGGGAGCGGGGAAAATTGCTAGCATCTAAGGAAAATAATCGGTAAACCAGTATCGGAACAATCCTACTATTGCAGCGTCACAGACAATAAAATCACACAGACTGTTCGGGAATCTCCACAACAGGTCGTCACTGAATAGTGAAATTCGAGCTACAATCTCTTTTAGTGTGAGTAAGTATAAATAACTATTCTAAAGCTATGTCTCCCAGCCCACTAACCCTCGACGCTCCAAGATCTACTGTCAGCAGCAATGCCCAATTCGATCGCTCCGAGCACGAACAACAAGTTGCTAAACTAACGAAAGCTCTATATCCCGTCGATCAGCAAGAACGGTTTCTCGAACTTCAAGCCGAAGTTGAGACGCTCTTCATCCAATTACAAGCTCTCCAACGAGTTCACGTCTAGTCTTTTTCGTTAGAAAATTTTTCCCATCATCTAAAAATAACAACCTTTTTATATCAAAAAATAGACAAAGATCGAGGATATTCGATCTTTGTCTATTGTTTTTTGCGAAGATTCACTCCAATCCGCAATCTCCCATCTCCAAATCTCCCATCTCCCATCAACCCCTAGATAGAATATAAAGGTGCTCAACATCGCTACTTCATAGTTAAATGTCTCTATCTTCTTATCAGGTTCGCTGGGTTAATTATTTAGCAGAGATCCCCCAAGGTGAGTGGGATGCCTTGGCGATGCCACTAAAAACCCCATTTCTGGAATGGGAATGGTTGAATACGCTAGAGACTTCTGGCAGCGTTACAGCGGAGACTGGATGGATGCCAATGCATCTAACTGTATGGAAAGGGCAGACATTAATTGGGGCTGCACCTCTATATGTGAAGGGACATAGTTATGGTGAATTTGTATTTGATAATCAGTGGGCAGAATTGGCGCAACGGATGGGAATTCGGTATTATCCCAAGTTGGTGGGGATGACTCCAATTACGCCAGCGGAGGGCTATCGATTTCTCATTGCCGATGGTGAAAATGAAGCGGCAATTACGGAATTGATGGTACGATCGATCGATGAATTTTGCATCCAGCATCGGTTATCAGGATGCCATTTTTTATATGTCGATCCCCAGTGGCGATCTCAGATGAATGAATACGGTTACAGTACTTGGATCAATCACAATTACGTCTGGCAAAATGGCGATTACCAAAATTTTGATGATTATTTGAGCGTATTTAATGCCAACCAACGCCGGAATATTAAACGGGAGCGGAAATCTGTTCGCGAGGGTGGTTTGAATTTAACTACGGTTACTGGCGATGAAATTCAACCGCAGTTATTTTCCCAGATGTATGCTTTTTATGCAGATACCTGCGATAAGTTTGGGTGGTGGGGAAGCAAGTATCTGACTCCCGAATTTTTTGAGCAGCTCCATGCTAATTATCGACATCGAGTGGTATTTGTGACTGCGATAGGTGAAGATCCCTCGACTCCAGTCGGGATGTCTTTTTGTATTACTAAAGGAGATCGGTTGTATGGTCGTTATTGGGGTAGCAATGAGGATGTAGATTGTCTTCATTTTGATGCCTGTTACTATACACCGATCGAGTGGGCAATTCAACATGGAATCAAAACTTTCGATCCTGGGGCAGGCGGCAGACACAAGAAGCGACGGGGTTTTCCAGCGACAGCAAACTATAGTCTCCATCGATTTTATCATCCCCGCTTCGGGCAAATATTACGCGATCATTTAGAGGAATTTAATGAGTTGCAGCAGCAGGAGATTGTGGCAATCAACCAAGATTTACCGATGAAAATCACTTCACCGTTGACAATGGACAATGGACAGTGGACAGTTAACTAGTTGTTATTTGACTTGGGATCGTCAAAATTAGTAGCAATCGATCTCGCAAGCACACCGCAATGTGGTCGCCAAAATATTGATAATTCAGGGTGGAAACTATCCAAATTATGAATAGATGAGTTAATCTAGATCTAAATATAATAATTCTGGGTCAGCGTTATGACTTTATTAACTGATAATTTAACTGCGATCGATAATAAATTATCCAATCGGCATATCGATCTCGATCCTGAAGGCTACTTTATTATTTATATCGATCGAGAAGCTGGATTAATCTGCGCGAAGCATTATACTAATGTCATTAACGATCGCGGTCTAGCCGTCGATCCCGAAACTGGCAAAGTAATTCCCGCAAAAGGTAGCGTACCTCGTGCTACTACCACTCTATTTACGGGACGAACAGCGAAGGAATTATGCGTTAAAGTTCTCGAAGACGCTCAACCCTGTTTAGTCGGAATGTTGGATCATGCTGCTTATTTAGGGCGAGAATTTACCCGTGCAGAAATTGCTTTACTATCAGGATCAGAGTATATTCAAGACTAAATCTATATTGTGCTGGTGCTGGTGTGTTATGCTGTCCTGTCTCGCTTGTCAGGAGAAGGTGCTCCACTTGCGGAGTTGGGTCGGATGGGTTCCCCATCCGTGACCCATACCCAAGCAGCGGCTCACCTTCTCCTGACGGAGACCCTATTGCTAACGCAAACACTCCGCTACCGCGAACGGGAAGGCTGTGCCTAATCCTGATTTTGGTACCACCACCAAGTTGCCATCGGAATGATCGTAGCGGCAATTAATAACCCAATTACGATAATCAGAAAACTCGTACGGTTGGCATCGGTTTCTTCTGCTTTGAGATAAGTTCTGCCAACTTCTGGAGTAGAGATAGCTTTTGGTGGACCAGGATCTACTTTTCCCGATAATACAGCCATTAATCGATCGGCACCATCACTGAACGCCTGATTATACTTATTTCCATCTCGCAATGGCATCGACATGGTTTCACTAGTGATACTAGTTGCAATTGCTTCAGTCAAAATTGGCTGGACTTCAACCCCAGTTTGAATCCCGATGGTATTCGTGACATTATCCAAGACAATCAGTGTTTGATTGGCTTGTTCCTCTGGTGTTGTAAACCATTTTTTGAATAGTTTATCGGTAAAAGTTTGAATTGTATCGCCGTAATCAAGGCGATGGATTGTCACAAACCGAACTTCTTTGCCAGTTTGCTTGGCAAGCTCTTCTAAAGTACCCTTAACCTTGCCCTTGGTAGATAAACTCAAGACATCAGCTTTATCGACAATCCAGGTTGGTACGCCTGCGGAGACAACCGGAACTTCATAAATAGCCGTAGCTTGAGCGGGAAGCGCGAATATTCCAACTGAGATCGTCGCAACGATCGCAAATAATAGTATTTGACGGAGACAATGACGAATATATGACATGATATTATGAGCTAATAGCTGTCTTAACTCTAGCAGAATCAGATCATCGATCGATGTCCCATCGGTTAATCCTCAAACCAACGAAGGGGTTGGTGTCGAACACGATTGACTTATAGCATCAACAATACTGGTATCTGATGCTGAATGGGGGTCTCGAAATATGACTCGACCTCAACCGCTACAGCTTTCTGAGGTGGCTTGATGTCAATATTCCAAGCTAGTGCGACTGTCATCACGATCGCCAAAATGATTTTTTCGAGCATATCTACATGTCCTCCTCGTTACATGCTATTGGTTCCTACATTTCAATTATCGCATGAAGATCGGATCCATCTGTAACTTATGTCACTAAAATACAGGTTTTTTTAGTATTTGTGCGTAAAACTATGAGTCGATCGATCCGATATTTAGCTGACGCAGTTTGCGGTAATATAACTGAAGAGCGTCTGCGGGCACAAAAAGTTCCGCACTCAAATCGCTAGGGATGATTTGTGGCTGTTGGGATTCGACAATAGGCTTGTCTTGCTCGAAGATTTTAATCGTGCGATTGTAAGTATCCCTGTCGGCCCATTTACCTGTAAAAAAGTTGCGAAAATTCATCCATTTACTCACAGTTGTATTAAGGTCTACGGGAACATGAGCCGTCCAAATCGTTAATAGTCCAAACGGTAAATAAACTTCCAGAAACGTTAGATTGGGCAAGAAAAATCCAGTGCGGGTTCTGATGGGTGCGCGTTCGCCTTTTACCAATAACTTCCATAAACCTTTCGGTGGTGTCGCCGCTAAATGCACCGTCGCACTAGCACCGCCATCATAATTCTCAATAACTAACTCGGCGATTTCTGGTGCATCAGGATTGCCAAAAGCTCCCGCATGTACGAAGGGTGCATGGGCAAAATCCAACCCATTTTCCAATACGCGTTCGTAATTAGCATTCCACCAAAACTTACCTTGAATTGACCTCAGACCACCTGATTCTACCTGAGGAAAGTTAGGAATAGTCGGTAACGATACTGGTTCCTTATCGCCCACATATACCCAAATCCAGCCATATTTTTCTTGGACTGGGTAGGTATTCATTTTCGCAGCTTTCGGGATAGCAGACGTGGGCGATTGTGAGGGAATTTTGACACAATTACCATCAGGTTGATATTCCCACCCATGATAGGGACATACAATACAATCTTTGGAGATCGAACCTTTGGCAAGCGATGCACCGCGATGAATACAGGCATTGCTCATCGATTGGATCTGTCCATCAGCCGTGCGATACAACACCAATTCTCGACTGAGGATTTTCAGCAATTTAGGGCTGGTAGAGATTTCATCGCTAAACTCGACGGCATACCACAAATTTTCGGACATCTGACTCGATCGACACTATCGTAATTGTATCTGACTAAGGGACTTCCAAGCACTTAATAATCCCAGTCTTGATTTACCGATCTTGCAATTGCTAAATACTTTAAAACTGCCAGGGTAAGCGCACCTCAAACGCTATTGACAACGAGGCAGTAGTTGTGGATGCGGGGAAGGCGGAGGCTAACAAAGTAAGCATATAACGATTATCCATGGCGGCACGCTTAGATTTTTGCTTGAGACTACCCTTAAAAGTATGCTCACAATTAAGGATATTAAGAGCAAAACGACGAACTAGAGCCAGATTGTGAGGAGCATGAAGAGAGCGGACACGACAAGCATCTTCGTTAAAAGTAACATCAAGTACCCAGTGCAAGGAATTTTCGATACCCCAATGCTGGCGAATAGCTCTAGGGATCTGAGAACTATTACTAGACTCACATCTTGCACCAATACATAGGGCTTGCTGACAAAAGCCAAAACCCAGACACAGAGAGAGATATAAACAATAAAAAGTTAGTCAAGTTCAATGAAATCGGCTAAAATCAACTAAAATTAGTGAAGAAATCGATATATCCGTACAAGTAATGTATAAAA
>JANYDE010000078.1 GCA_025359915.1 Chamaesiphon sp. 336R_metabinner_41
TTCTGCACTTCTTCCCACAGCGCAACTATCAGAGCATCTTTTGCTTCTGCGTCTAGTTGTTTGATGTCGGGCAGTTCTTTCATAAGCTCACTCTATCGTTTTTTCCGGTTTTGTCAACCTCCCCCTAGTTGAGCAATTACCATAATTATTATTAATGTAGAAAATAAAATGCTTCCATATTTAGATTTTATCCCAGGTTCAAGTGGTCAGTTATTACACCTAGCACAGTTTAACTCAGAGTTAGGCGGAGCTATCGTCGAGAATTTTTCTAGCACTCAGTTTTTGGTAGCGTTGGTGTCAGGATTATTGATGGCGATCGCGTTTCAATTATTATTAACAAACCTGTCGGTTGCCCTAATTGCTTCTCCAGGTGTTGTGCCAGAGTCAGGCGATGACTCTGATGGTTTGATGGATACAGTGCGGGGAATTGAAACCAAAATTGGCATCGGTGCATTAGTGACGATGACGATTTCTTTAGCTGCTGCTTGTTTTTTGGCAGTAAAACTCAGCCTAACAACTAGTGTATTTGTAGGTGCGATCGTTGGCGTGACGATTTGGTCTGCTTATTTTTCGCTGATTGTTTTACTCGGTGCGAATGCAGTTGGCTCTCTAATCGGTTCGATCGTAAATACTGCTAGCTCTGGTCTTCAGGGGATGATGGGCACTGCCACGACTGCTTTAGGCGCAAATGCGGCTAAGAATCAAGTGGTATCTACAGCCGAAGAAATTACGGCTGCTGTTCGGCGCGAACTAACTTCTGGTTTTGATGCTGGTAGCATTCAAAAAACGCTGCAAAGTTCTTTAAGTAATTTACAATTACCCAATTTAGATGTCGATAAAATTGGCTCTCAGTTTGAAAAGCTACTGAAAGAGTCGGATCTTAAAGACATTGCCAATAGCGATTTGTTGGGTAATATAAATCGTCAAAGTTTCGTTGACTTGGTGAGTAGTCGGACAGACTTTTCCAAAAAAGACATCAACCAAATTGCTGACAAGCTCGAAACTACTTGGAAACAATTAGTTGGTAAAGAAGGCGGACAAAAAGATGTCCCCAGTCAGCTTCGCGAACTACTCAAGTCGGCGACACCAGAAGATCTAAACTCTGATGAATTGGCTGGCAAAGTTCAGCAATTAGTCAAAGGGATCGATCTCAAAGATGGTAATGGCGGTAGTTTCACTAGTCAAGCTCTCCAATTTGGCTTGAGTGCGCTCTTGAGTAAAGTGGTGCAAAATACCGATCTTTCCGATCTAGATGTCGAGAAGGTTTCTGGTCAGATTAACAAGCTGAAAGCTTCTGTATTAGGCGGTTCAGATCGTCCTGAACAACATGAATCTGACACCAAAACTAAACCCTTTAGTGTGATTCGGGCAGATCTCGAAAACTATCTGTTGTTCTCACCTGCTTGGGAATTGAATCAAGTAGCAGTCAAAAAAGAATTTAAAGATGTTGTCTACGATCCACAAGCAGATCCAGCTACTATTCGCCAAGAATTGGAGCATCTCGATCGTCAATACTTTGTCGAAACTCTATCCCTACGGGAAGATCTTCAGCCAGGAAGTATCGAGAATCTATCCAACTATTTAGAGGAAGTGCGATCGGAGGTAGTAAGTTCTACTCAAACACCTGAATCTGAATCAGTCAAAGATAATATTCTCAAAGCACCTGAGCAAGTAACCGAGCAAGCCAAAGCACAGTACGAAAAAACGACTACTGCACTGGCTGAATATCTGCGGAAAACTAACCTCGAAGAACTCGATCCAGACGGGATTAAAAAAGATCTGCAAACCTTGTTGGATGACCCAAAAGCAGGTGCTGATGCACTGCGAGATCGCTTGTCACAAGTAGATCGCGAGACATTAGTTAAACTACTTATCCAGCAGGGAAATCTCACCGAAGAACAGGTAAATGCAACAGTCGATCGAGTTCAATCGGCAATCGGTTCTATTGTTAAAGCACCCCGCCGTCTGGCAACTCGCGCCCAAAAACAGGCGGTAGACTTTGAAGCCAGCCTCGAAAACTATCTGCGGAATACCCAGAAAGAAGAACTCAATCCTGACGGAATCAAACGTGACCTCCAACTGCTCTTAAAAGACCCTAAAGCAGGGTTTGACAGCTTGGGCGATCGATTTGGTGATTTCGATCGATCGACCTTTGTAGCCTTATTATCCCAGCGTGAGGATCTATCTGAGCAGGAAGCAAACGAGATTGCCGATCGGGTGGAATCGACTTACAAATCGCTCACCGAGCAGATTCAGAAAGTCCAACAAACCTTCCAATCAGCGATCGATAATATCTTCGGTAAAGTCCGCGACTATCTCAATTCCCTAGAGCGTCCCGAACTCAACTACGAGGGAATTCAAGCCGACTTCATCAAGGTGTTTGACGATCCTCAAGCGGGCTTTGAAGCACTAGGAGAGCGGCTGGGACATTTCGACAAAGAAACCCTGGTAGCTGTCTTGAGTTCCCGCGAGGATATTTCTGAAGCAGATGCAAACCGGATTATCGCCAAAATCGAGGACACTCGCAATACGGTGATGGAGCGGGCACAGCAGATTCAGCAAGAAGTCCAAAAACGGTTTAAAGCAGTCAAACAACAGGCACAACAACAAGCGATCGAAGCTCAGAAAATGGCTGCAAGTGCCGCTTGGTGGCTGTTTGGTACGGCGTTAACATCCTTGGTTGCTTCAGCGATCGCTGGGATGGTAGCGATTAATGGGTTAGACATTCTTTAATCGATGCGATGGTTGATCTTACGCGGTGGCTGGACTTTGTTTAGAGCTGGTTTACCCCCCAACCCCCTTTCCAAGCAGGGTGGTTTCATATAAAAAAAGAAAAATGCAAGAATGTTGGTGCTTAGTCTTCAAACGCCCTGAAATGAATTTCGGGCTAAGAGCAAAAGTCCACTGAAGTGAACTGAGCAATTTTTCTTACGGTGTATGAAACCACCCTGCCAACCCCAAAGGGTGAAAATCCCCTCCTCGGAGGGGTGCCCGTAGGGCGGGGTGGGTAGATCTACGCAGCAACTCTCTAGTTTAGACGGTGCGTTACGCTGTCGCTAACACACCCTACATCTGAAAACCCATCTTATCTACTCACAACATGATTACCGTTCACCACCTCAACAATTCCCGATCGCAGCGCATCCTCTGGCTCCTAGAAGAACTTGGACTCGAATATGATATCAAATACTATCAACGAGATCCAGAAACCATGCTGGCTCCAGCATCTCTGCGTAAAATACATCCCCTCGGTAAATCACCAGTGATTACCGATGACGAACTAACTTTAGCTGAATCTGGCGCGATTATTGAATATCTAGTCGAGCGTTATGGTGACGGAAGATTTTCACTTTCAAGAAAAGCTCTCAACATTCGATCGAGAGCGGATTCCTGAGCGGGTTGTCCATGCGCGGGGAGCTGGTGCCCACGGCTATTTTCAGCCATACGCATCGATGGCAGCATTTACCAAGGCTAAATTCTTGGCAGATCCGACGGTGAAAACGCCTGTGTTTGTGCGATTTTCGACGGTAGCTGGTTCGCGGGGTTCGGCGGATAGTGTCCGCGATGTTCGAGGCTTTTCGGTGAAATTCTATACCGAAGATGGTAACTATGACATCGTTGGGAATAATATTCCGGTGTTCTTTATTCAGGATGCGATTAAGTTTCCCGATCTCGTTCAGGCGTTGCTGAATTGATGTATGAAAAACTAGAGGGGAGAGATGGGAGATGGGAGATGGGAGATGGGAGACTAGGATAATTGTTTGTTCCAAAAAGCGAAAAGTGCGGTCTTGGGGTTTCCCCAAATAGAGCACCTTTTCAAGACATGATGAATCATACATCAATTCAGCAACGCCCAATTAGTCCCAATAAGGTCGCCACCAGCAAGAGTGCCATCAGCGAAAACGCAAAATTAGGATCGTAGAAGTTGGCTTGATAACCGCGCAAAATCACCCAACCGAGCACCACAGGTACCACGATGGCGATCGGTATAAATCGGCGGGCGACATCACCACCGACTCGATCTCTAGTGAGCGCGCACATCCAGCCAAGATCGCTATTGAGTGCCAAAATCCCCCCACATAAGACCATAAACACGACGGCTGTCTGAAATGTCATTGCCGTCGTAAAAATGCTGAGTTGATAAAATACTCGAACGTTATAGATATACCCGATTACAGCTTGCCGCGAAATAAAACCAGCCGCCAGTGCCAGACTTTGAGCAATTGCAATCCGATGACCTAGTTCTATTCGGTATTTTCGTTGTAGCTCTTGTTGATTTGCCAGCCCGACTTCTTGGAGAAGTCGGGGGTCTTATTGTTTAGACCTCTTGCGTGAATGGTAAATGAGGAAGTTCAAACTATTAAAAACTCATGCCAAAAAATGATTCACACAAGAGATCTTTTGATAACAGTCTAATTCGTTAACCCATGTTCTAGGGCATAACGTACCAACTCAGTCCGACTATTTGTACCTGTCTTGCCAAAGAGACGACTGACATACTTCTCGACATTGCGCACACTCGTTTCAAGCTGCTTGGCGATTTCCTTGTTCATCAATCCCGCCGCCACTAAATCTAATACACTTTGCTCGCGGGGCGTGAGATCGATCCGAATTGGCGGTGGTGTTTTGACAATGCCACTAGTGGGGTTGAGCATCCCCCGTAGCTCGGCGGCGATTTGTTTGGCTATTCCTTCCATTTCCGGATTTTGGGAGGCTGCTACAGCCACCACGCGGCGTTCTAGCAGGTTTTGAACGATCGCAATTAGCTCTTCAGGATCGAATGGCTTGGATAAATAGGCATCGCACCCAGCTTGATAGCCAGAAATTCGATCCGCTTTCATCCCTCTAGCTGTCAGAAAAATTACTGGTGTTGCCTTAAACCGAGGATCTTCCCGCATTTGTTTGAGGAACTGATAGCCATCTACCTGGGGCATCATCACATCGGAAATCACTAAGTCTGGTAACTGTTGCTGGAGCAATTCCCAGGCATCTTTGGCACTACTCGCCACTTGGACTACATGTCCACTATCTTCCAAATAAGCTTGGACGGCTTCCCGCAATCCTGGTTCGTCATCTACTAGTAAAAGTTTGCCTGCCATTGTATTCCGTCCTTATGCCCTTGGAGTCTACTCTTCTCACTTTAGCAAACCTTGTCTGTGTTTAACCTCCCATCTCTTCTCTTTTAGCTCGATGCTCCCATCTCTTTTAATTTTATTTACACCACTGTCAGCAGTTTGGCGGATTGCATTTCAGGGGTATTTGTTATGATAGCGGATAGATAAGACAATTTATTTTTAGCAATTTATTGCAACTCGAACTTAGGTTTATTCTGATCTTTTTTTGATGCTGCGATCGAGAAATTAAAGATTCGATCAATCTAAAACCAGACTCTATTTTCAAATTTATTAATTAGATTGATGCTCCTTACAAATATGGCAACGCCTACTTCGCTACTAGTCACAATCTGGAGTCTACGCTCTGTGCCGATTAGTATGCTGATCTTAATGTTTGTGTTCAATAGTGGCAGTATCAAGGCTCCCCACCCTACGATCCATTTCTGGTTTGATGCGATCGCGATCGTTGGCATTATTGGAATTATCGCTTATTGGAATAAGTTAAAACGCTTGCATTGGAATGCTGGTTTTGTAATTTATCTGTATATATTCCTAGTGCTAATTCTCCGAAATCCATATGGGATATTAACTGCTGTACCGCCAGAAAAAATGGCAACGATCGATTGCCCTTCCATTCTCAATAGTATGTGGGTGGGTGTCGGTATTTTTGGCATTGGCATGTTAGTAGAAGTCCTAATTATCCAGCTTCGTCAGTTCAAAACTTGGGCATGGTGGGTGGCTTTATCAATTTCGTTTTTTTATGTCACTAGTATTATTTTCTTCTTCTCTGGGACATTAGGGATCTGGAGTTTGCTCGATGTGGAAACGAAGCAAATATTCAAACGCCGTCTGAGATCGAGTATCAAATAACTCAAACAATTTTCTGTCCTAATATATAAGGTAAAAGTTTGCTGATATTGCGTGCGTCATCGATCCCCCTGTGATGGGTTCCGGTTAGCTCGATCTGGGCTAAATCCAGAGCTTGAGCCATTCCATAGCGTTTGTTGCGTGATTGAGTGGTGCTGAATAGTTCTTTGAGATTGATGTGATTGCTGGATACGGGGTAAGGTAGATCGATCTGATGATATTTGCTGTCTTGTTGGAACTGTTTGCGATCGTATTCACCCCAAGAGCCGAAGATCGCTGACTCAAATTGAGCGAGCCAGATTTGCCAAGATTTAATCGCTGCTGGAAAGGTTGGTGCGGTGTCAACTTGCGATTGGGTAATCGAAGTTAGTTGCAGACAAAATCCGGTGAGGATAGGATGGCGTAGAGGTTTGACAAAGGTTTGAAACTCATCGACGATCTCCAGGTTGGCAGTATCTACCATGACTGCGCCGATTTCGATGGTTTCCATCTGGTGGCGCGGGATGCTGTTCGAGTCGCAGCAAGTGGCTTCGAGATCGACAACTAAGATGTGTTGGTATTTGTCGAGGTTGATTTCGGTCATTGCAAAAATTGGTGTAGATTCTCTAGTATCGACCAGGGCGATGCCAATCAGCGGGAATTGGTCTAGAAATAATGTTATGATTCGGATAATATTTACCGATCAATCTCTGGATCCAACTGGCGATAATTGGGAATTGCAATCATTATCTTTGTTGCCCGCACCACATGGTTTTTTGGAAGAGTTTATTTAGTGGTGGCGATACGGCTACTGAACCTAAGGCAAGTACCCACATCGGTACTCCGCTACATGTAACTGATATTAAGCTACCCCAAAATAGTCAGATTTTTTTTAGTACCGATCGAGACCTCAATTTATATGAGTTGGAGGAGCTATGCGATATCGTCGGTTGGTCGCGTCGTCCCTTGCGAAAGGTCAAGAAGGCTCTCCAGAATAGTTTTATTGTGGTGTCGATGTGGGAAGTCAAAGGTGCGACGAAACGGATGATTGGGTTTGCTCGCGCTACTTCTGATGGTGCTTTTAATGCAACTGTGTGGGATGTGGTGGTGCATCCCGATTTTCAGGGCCAACGGTTGGGTAAGGCGATGATGAAATTTACGATCGATAAGATCCGCGCTCAAGACATTAGCAATATCACTCTGTTTGCTGATGCCCATGTGGTGGGCTTTTATAATGGGATGGGATTTGTCGAAGATCCTGAGGGCATCAAGGGGATGTTCTGGTATCCCGACTAGTTTACAGCCTATTTTTAGCAATTGTCGATCAGATCGGCCGATAGTATGCTATGATAGGTAAAGCGACGGGATGTAGCGCAGCTTGGTAGCGCGCCTGCTTTGGGAGCAGGATGTCGTAGGTTCGAATCCTATCATCCCGATATTTTCATGAATGCTTATTTTAACCAAAGGTAGGGGAAATTAACAAACTTCTCCCGCCTTTTTTTGATCGTACCCCCAAGTCTCTTATTCACGGACATTCGGGCAGACAACCTTAATCCCTGTCGGCAGTGCCTCATCACCAGCAGCAATCAGCGTCACTTTCCCCTGGGCACCAATTACCCAACCCACAGCGGGGGATACTAATTTTAAGGGCGCGACGGGTGTTCTAGTGGCAGTAGGCTGACTGCTGGCGGCACGAGCATCTTGCCAGACGACATCGCTAGTCAGAGGATCGTAAGCAGTGGGTGGAAGTCCACCGCGCCCTGTTACAGTTAATTTATTTTGGCGGGTGCTGGCACCACAGGCTTGAGAGATCTGGGTGCTGGCATCGGTGGTAGTGTTTGGGAGTTCGGTGCTATCTCGCCCTGGATCTAGCCCTAAGGTGTCAATTTTTACATTGCCAGTCTGTCCGAACTCAGAACTGGCAGTAATATCGCTGGTATTATTATTGCGCAGAGGCCGAAATTGGATCCCAAATACGCCTTGAGCATTGATGTTCACATTACCACCCCGACCTTTAATCGCATTGGCGGTAATGTCGTTGTTTTCGGTAGTGGCGATGAGAAATCTGGAATCCATGCGAATATTCCCACCATTGCCCCCCTGTTTTGATTCACTGGAAATATTGCTATTACGACGCATGAAAATCAAATCTTGAGTAGCAATGTTAATATTGCTACCACTCTCAGTCGATGCCGCAGAGATATTACCTCGATTGAGAGTTAGTTGCTTACTGTTGATGGTGATATTGCCAGAACTATTACCGCGACTATTGGGGATATTAGCCGTATTACTTTGATCGAGCTTAATCTGATTACTATTGATAGTAGTGAGATCGCCAGAATTAGTTCTGCTTGTTTCTGATTTAATCCCACCTTTATTGAGTAATAAGATCTTACCACCCGCATCGATCGTAATTTTGCCAGGATTGCCACTGCGGAAGTTACTACTGGCTATTTTCGCTAAAAATCGTTCGCCACTATCTTGCCCTACGGCAGGATTAATATTACCTACAATCCGAATATCTCCGGTAGTTTTAATGTCGATATTTCCGGCATCTCCCTTACCATTGTTATCTTCTGCTACAACAGTTAGGATTTGACCTTCGTTGAATACGTCTAATTCTCCAGCCGTAATTGCAATTCCGCCAGCATTACCCGCTGCGTTGGACTCAACTGTACTGGTAATGGCATTGTGGTTGCCTACCGATACTTTTCCTGGCGTTTTGATGGTAATTTTTCCACCCTGTTTAGTCGCAGTACCATTGATACTATTAGCGATAATTGAAGGAGCGGATCTACTGCCCTCGAAGTCTGTGATATTCTGCGGTTCATCGATCGTAATATTACCAGTTCCGGTAATATTAATATCGCCAGATGTGCCTCTAGCAGTGGATTCTCTGCCTCCGCCTAAGGAGCTACTAATTTCGCTGAAGTTGGAAAGTAATAGTTCCCCGACATTGAGATTGATGCCTCCACTATCTCCTGCGCCATTTTGGCGAATCGAACTCAAAATTGCGCTCCGATTGACGACTGACAATTTACCAGGGGCAATCAGGGTAATTTTGCCTGCATTACCTGCACGGAAAGAATTGCTATCTATTTTTGATAATACTAAGGGATTTCTCCGCCGATCGATCGCTAATACCGATCGATCTTGAGTCCCAGAGATGGTAATATTTCCCGTAGTGGTAATATCGATATTGCCAGCATTTCCCTGTTGAGCAGTTTTACTGACATCGGCAAAAGTCAAGATTTGACTGCCATTGAGTAGTGACAATGAGCTAGCATTGATTTGAATCCCCCCACTATTACCAGCTCCAGTCGCTCCGACTACACTGGAGATTGTGTTACGATCGCTTACTACGACATTACCCTGGGCGGCGATTTTAACTTTGCCGGAATTCCCACTACCATCAGTACTCGCAGAAATCGCCGATTCAGGCTCGACGCGCGCGGCAACTACTGCTGGAGCTTTGCTGGAATTGTTACGTGGGGTACTAGAGATCGTAGATGAAGTATCGGTGATTGTTGTCCGCACATTTGGATATGCGGGTTCGGAGATGTTTATATTTCCCCGTGCATTAATCTCGATATCGCCACCACGTCCGACAGCATTTTCAGATAGATTTGTGGAGATTTCTGATTTGTCAGTGACGGCAATATTATTGCCCATGATTTGAATCCCGCCGCCATTACCTTGCGCACCAGACCTGACGAGATTGAAAATCGCTGATTTTTGGATTTTAATATCTCCGGTAGCATCGAGTTTAATATTGCCAATTGTCCCAGTTTTAATACCTGAATTTACCTCTAATCCAGCATCCAATCCACCAGCAGACTGATTTATACTATTATTAGTTGTCGCGATAAATCGATTACCAGAATTACTTAGATCGATCTTGTTCGCACTGATATTAATACTACTACTTGGAGATATTGCCGATGGAAAGAAAACTGGATCGACTGGATTCAGGTTTTGATTTGCTCTGACACTAACACTAGATCCATTTGTAATTGATACATCACTTCTCACTAAATTAGCACCATTAAATACTAACCCCTCACCATTGACACTCACCGTACCATTCGTCTTTAGTCCGCCGATATCTACTCTCCCACCTGGAGCAATGATCTTCCCACCATTCAAATTGATATTCCCGCCGATTAATCCGATATATTGACTATCATTGGTCGTTTTCAGCGTCCCAAAATTGCTAATCTGACCATTTCCGCCACCCATTGCGAGGCTAGAGACATTAAATAAGACATTCGGATTAATTGTTAATAACGGTGCATCACCATTGGGATTAGTGCCAAATACAATCTGGCTCCCATTCCCATCGACTAAATTTATGCCATTCGCCGTACTCGTCACAAATGCCTTACCCACATTTAACCGTGCATTTGTACCAAACACGATGCCATTGGGATTAATTAGAAAGAAATTCGCGCCATTACTATTGAGCGTCCCATTAATATCCGAGAATAAACTACCAGTTACGCGAGTAATAATGTCGCGATTACCGACTGGATTGAGGAAATTAGCCGCTCCATTAGTCGGGACAGAAAAATCAGTAAAACTATGAAATAAAGTCTGTCCTTTCGTCAAACCACCAGTAATGTCAACGTTATTCCCATTCCCTGATACTTGAGTACCCAGAGTGTTGTCTGCTACCGGAGCGCGATTAGAGGGTTGATAAACTTGGGCTTCAGCGATAGATGAAAGCAGTAATAACGAGGTACTGGTGAGGAAGAAAAGAAGGTATTGATTCATAATAATTCTCGATGGTTAATTAATACTTCTCCCAATTTGGGGAACCTGACTTACTTCCCATTTTGAACAAACCTTGTATTAAATAGTACTTCTTTTGCTCGATTGACTAACCAACTACAACAGATTTCGATACAATTCTTGAGCCACAAGCATCAATCCTAGCTTCGATCGCCGATCTACAGATAAAATATAAACAGATCGAGTCCCGATCAACGAACGTCCGCAAATAAGCGATCGCCTTTAAACCTGATCATATTAGAGTTTGAGGGATTAGTTATTTACGGTTCGATGACTGGGAGATCGATCGTTATCCCTTCATGACTATGAATAATCTGTGTTTGTACTCAACGGTTATGAATATCTGCTCGGCTTCCTGCTGACATGTAGCCTGGTGCCGATTTTAGCATTGTCAGCATCCAAACTGCTACGTCCTAGCGGTGGTGGCCCAGAACGTCGGACTACCTATGAATCGGGGATGGAGCCGATCGGTGGTGCGTGGATTCAGTTTAATATTCGTTATTATATGTTTGCCCTGGTCTTTGTTGTCTTTGACGTAGAGACAGTATTTTTATACCCGTGGGCGGTGGCGTTTAGTCAGTTAGGCTTACTCGCTTTTATTGAAGCTCTCGTTTTTATCGCAATTCTCGTGATTGCGCTGGTCTATGCTTGGCGCAAAGGAGCCTTAGAATGGTCATGAACCCTAATCTTATTAATGATACCGATTCCCCAAAGGGGACGCTGCGCGAACGAATCTCCAATCCGATCGAACGTCCCCAAGTGACGACGGATTTATCGGAAAATGTGATCCTGACGACGGTAGACGATCTCTACAACTGGTCGCGCTTATCCAGCCTGTGGCCCCTGTTATTTGGGACGGCTTGCTGTTTCATCGAATTAGCTGCAATGATCGGCTCTAGGTTCGATTTCGATCGATATGGATTGGTACCCCGTGCCAGTACACGTCAGGCAGATTTATTGATTACCGCTGGTACCATCACCATGAAAATGGCTCCAGCCTTGGTTCGGCTCTACGAACAGATGCCCGAACCTAAGTACGTGATTGCCATGGGTGCATGTACGATTACTGGTGGGATGTTCAGCTCCGACTCCCCTACCGCCGTGCGCGGTGTCGATAAACTCATCCCCGTCGATGTCTACATCCCCGGCTGCCCCCCCCGTCCCGAAGCCATCATGGATGCCATCATCAAGCTGCGGAAAAAAATCGCCAACGAATCGATGCAAGAGCGGAGTCTGCTCAATCAAACCCACCGTTATTACAGTACAACCCATAATATGAAAGTTGTACCAGATATTTTGACAGGTGCCTATCTCCAACCAGGTACACATATCCATCCCCCAGCGGAAATCGCCGCAGCAATGGGAATGCCCGTGCAACCTGCAATCGCCACCGCTCAAAAACAGGAGGTGAAACGTGGCTGAGGAAGAAACCAAGGAAACCGCTGAAATTACCCCAGCAGCCGCGCCCATCGTGCCTGCTGGTAAAATCTCCCAATGGTTGACTCAGAATGGCTTCATCGACCATGTAGCGATGGATAACGACACTCAGAACGTCGAAGTCATCCGCGTTGAAGCTCAGTTCTTGTTACCTGTGGCGACGGCGTTATATGCCTATGGATTTAACTATCTGCAATGCCAGGGTGGTTATGATGCAGGAGCTGGTGACGATTTGGTCAGTTTTTATCACTTAACGAAGGTGAGTGATAATGCGGTACATCCAGAGGAAGTGAGAATTAAGGTATTCTTACCGCGCGAAAATCCAGTGGTACCAACGGTGTATTGGATCTGGCGAACGGCTGATTGGCAAGAGCGAGAAACTTTTGATATGTATGGGATCGTCTATGATGGACATCCCAATCTCAAGCGGGTATTAATGCCGGAGGATTGGGTTGGTTATCCACTCAGGAAGGATTATGTTTCGCCTGATTTTTACGAGCTGCAAGACGCTCATTAATTGGTTTTCCCCGCTATGGAGCGGGGATTTTTTGGAGAAAAGGTCTGAACTGTGATTTTTTTGATTAACTGATGGACTATGATGATGAAATCAGCTCGTCATAGTCCATCATCAAATCATCTTAATCATGGTGCAGACATTTAGAATGATTAACTGAGAAACTATGATTAGATAGAAATTGAAAAGTATGCACCAGGATGAAGTTAAAAATCCATATAAATACTCAGACATCACCAGAAAAGTGATTGGCTGTGCGATGGAAGTACATCGTTATTTGGGTAATGGCTTTCAAGAGGTGATTTATCAACGAGCATTAGCTCTGGAAATGCAGCAACAAGGCTTGAGTTTTAGTCGAGAGCACGAAATGCAAATCAAGTACAAAGGATTTGATATTGGCACGAGGCGAGTCGATTTTTTTGTAGAAGAAAAAGTGATGGTCGAAATTAAGGCTGTTATCCAGTTAGAAGACGTACACTTAGCCCAAGCAATTAATTATTTGGAAGCTTATGGTTTGGAAATCGGCTTACTGATTAATTTTGGTAGCAAAAGCTTGCAATTCAAACGGGTGATGAAATCAATTAAACCGAGGTCTGAACTGTGATTCGTCAGATTAATTGATTAGCTATGATTATCGCAATTGTACAATAATAGTCCATCATTCAATAATTCTAATCACAGTTCAGACAAAATATTATTGTAAAAGCATCTGGATTATCATGAATTATCAGCTTTTTCAAGTACCAGCTAATAAAAAAATATCTTTGCGAAAAGATTATAATTCTGGGTTGTTACCAGATAATTTAGACAAAGCAGAAGCTGCGATCAAATTGCAAGTAGGTATTGAGAGTTTATCGAAATTGCAGGATGTGCTTTATGCTCAAAATACCTATAGTGTGCTGATTATTTTTCAAGCGATGGATGCAGCAGGTAAGGATAGTACGATCAAGCATGTGATGTCTGGAATCAATCCCCAAGGTTGCCAAGTTTACAATTTCAAGACTCCTACATCTGAAGATTTAGATCATGATTATTTGTGGAGATACTCTCGATTTTTACCAGAACGCGGACGAATTGGGATCTTTAATCGATCGTACTATGAGGAGGTGTTAATTGCGAGAGTTCGTCCAGAAATTCTGGCAAATCAGCAATTACCGTCTGTTCCAAAAGGAGAGCTACTGTGGCAACAACGCTTTGAGGAAATCAATCAGTTTGAAAAATATCTGACTAATAATGGGATTGTAGTTTTAAAGTTTTTCTTGAATATCTCTAAAGCAGAACAGAAAAAACGATTTCTCAAGCGGATTGATACGCCTGAGAAAAACTGGAAATTTTCGCTCAGTGATGTGGAAGATCGTAAATTGTGGGATGACTATCAATCTGGCTATGAGCAAGTATTCAATCATACGAGTACGAATGATGCTCCTTGGTATATTGTCCCTGCCGATCGCAAATGGTACACTAGATTAGTCGTTGCAGATATTATCGATCGCCGATTGCAACAGTTGGATTTAAAATATCCCAGTGTCAGCAAGGAACATCAGCTTTTATTGCAACAGGCGAGAATTTCACTCGAAGCTGAACTCGAATAAACAGACAAAAAATGGCTCTGTAGAACAGAACCATTCATTTATTAAATCAACTAAAATCTCTGCAATATCTAGCGAACTACACCAGCTTGCTTAGTCATGTCGATTGGTTTAAGTAAATACAAGCGCAGCATTTTCACCCCAATCGATGCGATTGTCGGTAAGTTCATCATCTTTTTCAAGAACTTAGGTGCGGTAGATTCTGCCGATGCTACTAATTTCAGATAGTCTGCGGCGCACTTGTCCAAAACTGGGAAGAACGCTGGATGATCTACATCCAAAATGATCGGGAATACTCGTCCCGCAGTCTTATTTGTTTCTTGGATTACTTCGATATCAAAGTCGCGGCTATTCATCCCCAAAATTCCGTAGAATTTGCTCTCCCGATCTCGGAGATACATCGTCGCAAATACAGCCAAGAGGAAGAACCGACACCAGAGTTTTGCTCTGAAGTCATTTAATAACTGGGGTTGTCCACGCATCACTGCATCGAAGAAATCACCGTGACGGTTCTCGTCTTGACACCAGTTATCAAAGAAGTGGAAAATCGGGTAGATCCGATGTTCGGGATTTGCTTCTAAGTGTTGGAAAATTTTGATATATCGCCAGTACCCAATCTTTTCAGAGAGGTACACTGAGTAGAAGATAAATTTGGGTTTGAAGAAGGTGTATTTATGATTTTGAGTCAGGAAGCCTAAATCGAGCGAGAGTCCAAAGTCGGACATCGCTTTATTCAGGAAGCCAGCATGACGAGCTTCATCCCGTGACAGCAGGTTAAAGCCTTCAGCTAGGAGGGGACTTGTGTGTTTGAGCTTACGACTGAGTTCTTTGTAGAGCAAGAATCCCGAAAATTCGGAAGTACAAGAGCTTTCGAGAAACTCGATAAAGATCTGACGGGTTTCTGCGGGAATATCATCCCAGGATCGATCGAATTTTTCATCTCTGACGAAGTGATTGCGGTTGTAGTCATTCCGCATTTCTTGGATAATCGCTTCTACCTCATCTTCGTTGACAGATAGATCCATTTTCGCGATCTCTTCAAAATCGGTAGTGTAGAACCGAGGCGTGAGGAGGGTTTCCTTTGCAGGGCGTTTTACACCTGGTCTAATTTCATCAAATGATGACGGTTTTGTAATGGAATTTACCATAATGACTTTCTTTATAATTAATTCAATGGCGATCGGCGCGGGTGATGGTCTACACAGATCGATTGTCTATATGGTGCATTTTACCAACTCTGGACTGGCTCGGCAGTGGATTTATGTTAAGAGTTACGACACAATTTCGGGCATTGCTGATTTTACGATTTAAACCTGTCGATATTTTGCTCGATCGTGCTATGATGAGATGCTGACATTTGGAAAGGTGGCAGAGTGGTCGAATGCGTCCGACTTGAAATCGGATGAGGTGCAAGCTTCCGTGAGTTCGAATCTCACCCTTTCCGTGATAATTGAATACCGAACAATGTGCTAGTATAAAAAAGCACGTTGTTCTGTGAATATTGTTGTCGATCGATTCTAAATCCACCTATCGAGTCAAAAAAGTAGCTGTGAGTCAGGTACTGACTATTTCAGCGGTAGAATTGACTAGTATTAATAGACTGGTAGCCGTTGCGGAATCCCAGGTCCGCTATCAACTGGCTCCAGAATTACCAGGATGCCCGAAATTACCAGCAGATCTGGAATTGCGATCGTATCAACAACAAGCTATTTCCAATTGGTTCAAAAATCAAGGTCGTGGTACGCTCAAAATGGCGACGGGCAGTGGTAAAACAATCACCGCACTAGTGATCGCTTGCCAATTATATCAACAAATCGGACTCCAAGTTTTAATTATCATCTGCCCATTCCGACACCTCGTCAATCAGTGGGGGCGAGAGTGCGAGAAATTTAATCTTCAGCCGATCCTCGCCTGTGAAAGTATTCATAAATGGCAAAGCAAATTCTCCCACCAACTAGCCAGGATTAATACCAGACAACAGAAATTCCTGGCGATCATCACCACCAACGAAACCCTAATCACCCCAGGCTTTCAATCCCAGCTCAAATACTTACCCGATCGCACCTTAATTATCGGTGATGAAGTGCATAATCTCGGTGCCAAAAAACGCGAATCCAGTCTCCCCCGCAATATTGGATTGCGCCTTGCCCTCTCAGCCACCCCAGAACGCCACTACGACGAGATCGGTACCCAGAATATCCTCGACTACTTTGGAGACATCCTCCAGCCCGAATTTACCCTCAAAGACGCGATCGATTGCGGTGCCCTCGTCCATTATTTATACTATCCAATCCTGGTCGAACTAACCGAAGCAGAAACCGAACAATATCTCAAACTCACCCGCGCCATCACGCGGAAACTAATCTACAAATCCCAGGATCGAGCTACTAATTATGATGAATTAGACACCCCAGATCTGACCCCATTACTAATGCAACGCGCTCGACTGATCGGAGCGGCAGCAAATAAACTCGTTGCCCTCAAAACCTTAATGCAAAATCGCTTGAACACCAGTCATACTCTATTTTACTGTGGCGATGGTAGCAGCGATAGCACCCAACAACTTACCGCCGTTACTCATCTTTTGGGTCAAGAATTAGGATATCGTGTGAATACTTATACCGCAACGACATCATTGCTCGATCGAGAACAACTCCGCCAGCAATTTGAATCTGGCGTACTCCAAGGGTTAGTAGCGATTCGTTGTTTGGATGAAGGAATAGATATCCCCGCAATTAAGCACGCAGTTATCCTCGCCAGCAGCACCAATCCACGGCAATTTATCCAACGTCGCGGACGAATTCTCCGACCAGATCCAGGGAAAGAACGCGCCACCCTCTATGATATGGTAGTTTTACCGCCGGAATTAGACAGAGAGACTCTATCAATCGAACGAAATTTACTCAAGAAAGAATTGCTGCGACTGATCGAATTTGCCGATCTTGCCGACAACGCCGCCGCCGCCAGGAGTCAATTGTTGACTCTACAAAGACGGTACGGATTGATGGAGATGTGAATCGATCTTGGGACACATTCCAGAAATTTTTATCAGAAAATTGAGTCGAAACCCCGTCCTTCTAGGATTGTCCATCTCCACTAATCTGCTACGTCAGTTTGTTTGAATCTTAATCACTATCTAAATATTCGGCGAGACGGGATTCGAGAATTTCGATTAATTCTGGATCCATGTTTAGACAGTCTTAATATTCATCTGAATAACGATATCATTAAAATCTCGATCGCCACCACCATACATATCTTCTACTCCAAAAGTATTTGCCCCAATCTGGCGGAAGTGATCCACATTATCAGTATTGGCACCGACATAATTGAAATAGGCATGACTATTTTGCGAGGGGTTATTGACAAAATCATTCAGAGTGCCTTGGGTAACGACTACAGGAGCGTAAATTTGCCCTCCAACGATTAGTTGATTGGTTTTCCGATCGATTCGACTCGATTATAGTCCCGCATTGACAATCGCATCCTTGGTGGCATAGTTTGCATCTCCAGGTTTGACTGTCGTACCATCAGCAAGTTGGATCATCCCGATGGCATCTTTAACAACATAAAAACCGATCTGACTCTGATAAGCAGCATCACTTTTGGTCTTAATATCTACAGTTAGGGATTGATTTGCGTACTTAGTTAAATCGATAGTCCTTCCTTCAATTTTGCCTTGATTATCCGATCCGATCGGTCTGTTAGGCATTATTCCATCAAGCTTAGTAACTTTCAGGACTAATTCATCATTGTTGATCGAAATATTATAGCCAGATTGGATACTATTTCCAGTTATTTTAATCGGACTATTGCCATTTGAGTCGGAGATCGATAACCGAATATTTGTAGGAGTTTCACCTCGATCGATCTTCTGTTTTACGTCTGACAAGGATCCATTTTCAATTTCAAAGAATTGATAAATCTTATTCGGATCCAACCCAATCTCCTGTTTGTCTGTATTGAAAAAATCACCCCAAAGTAGTTAAGATCGACTTAGCTCGATCGATCGCTGCTTTGATATAATCAGCTTCACCAGGTGCAATTCCATCGATCTTACCATCTCGATCGTCAACATTGAAGAAACCAATTTCGTTGACTTTGTTAGTCGTCTTTTGACTGACAGCTTGGATGCTCACTCCTTTCATCTCATTGGTTGTTTCGAGCACGTTGTTATGGAATAACAACGGTGGGTCAACTGGGGGAAAACCAGGATCAACAGCAAACGTATCAAAATACGGATCCCTTAAATTACCACCAGGGTTCATCTCGTTGACTAAAACAGCATCACCGGAGCTATCTATTTTCCATAGTTCTCGTCCAGTAGTGGGATTGTAAGCTGTAAAGTAGAGAGTACCATTGACATTAGTTAAATCTAATGGTGTAGACGAATCAGCACCAGGGTTAATATCTTTGACCAATTCTGGATTCCCCGTGCTGTCGATTCTCCACAATTCTTCTCCATTGGTAGCATTACGAGCGGTGAAGTATAGAGTCTCGTTGACGTTGATGTTGGTTAAAGTTTGCGGTCCATACAAACTACCACTAGGGTTGATATTTTTGACCAATTCTGGATTCCCCGTGCTGCCGATTCTCCACAATTCTTCTCCACTGGTAGCATTACGGGCGGTGAAGTACAGAGTACCGTTGACGTTGGTTAAAGTTGAGGATCCATACGAACCACTACCAGGGTTGATATCTTTGACCAACACTGTATTACCGATGCTGTCAACTTTCCAAAGCTCGTGTCTACTAGCATCGTTAGTGGTGAAGTAGATAGTACCATTGACGTTGGTTAGATTCGATAGATAAAATGACTCAGAATTAGAGTTGAAGTATTTGACCAATACTTCATTCCCTGTGCTGTCAATTTTCCATAGCTCTTGTCCACTATAGCTAAAGCCAACAACGCCATTGTGGTATTTTTTCGTAACAAAGTAGAGATTACCATTGACGTTCGTGAAACTTGACGACTCAGAAAAACTAGTACCAGAGTTAAGATTTTTGACTAAAACAGCATCTCCAGTATTGTCTATTTTCCACAGTTCATCTCTATTACTAAAACTAGTACTAGGACCGTTCACGGTGAAATAGAGCGTCCCGTTGATATTAGTTAAATTCCCTGGGGATGAAGAATCATTACTAGGGTTGATGTATTCGACTAAAACAGCCTTCCCAGTATTGTCTAATTTCCAAAGTTTATATCTATTACTAGCATCATTAGCGGTGAAATAAATCGTCCCATTAACATTCGTTAAATTACTTGGGTCAGAAGAATTAGTGCCAGGGTTGATATCTTCGACTAGAACAGCATTTCCTATGCTATCAATTTTCCACAATTCTGTTCCATTGGTCGCATCACTAGCCCTAAAGTAGCTCGTCCCATTGACATTTGTAAACTCCTGTGGATATACTCTACACGGGTAAGATATGAACTTTTGCAAAGGACTGGAAATTGAGTGTTAATAAGCTGTCCAGCTTTTCTTTCCGTTCTGTATTAGCGGTGCCGATACAGGTGGAAATCGCTGATTTAAAATCATCAAAACTCT
>JANYDE010000084.1 GCA_025359915.1 Chamaesiphon sp. 336R_metabinner_41
TTCTGCACTTCTTCCCACAGCGCAACTATCAGAGCATCTTTTGCTTCTGCGTCTAGTTGTTTGATGTCGGGCAGTTCTTTCATAAGCTCACTCTATCGTTTTTTCCGGTTTTGTCAACCTCCCCCTAGTTGAGCAATTACAACAAAACTCAACAGTTATGGTGAGAATTTGGAAATTGTTGCTGAATATAGCAAACGGTAAAAATCACACAAGTACTACTTCAGCAGCAATTTCAATTGCTGTGCCAGAAACTGCAGTTGCTTCTACCGACCAAGGTGCTACAGATAGAAGATCGGAATTAGTTGCTCTACAGCAACTAATTCGATCTACCAATGATGCGATTGAGGCAGATAAATTAAATGCAATAAAAACCGAACAGGCTAGATTTAAGGCAGCCGCAACAACGGTGGCGGCTGACGTAAAATCTCAACCTCAAGAGGCGAATCGATCTGGTGAGGACATACCACAAACTCCAACATCCTCAGCAAATACAACGCTTCTGAATCCAGCAAACAAATAAATCTACTCTTTAGAATTATAATCTTTACAGTCGATTGCTCTTGGCACGCTGCACCTAACGGCAGATTTCCGCCACTGCAAACGGAAGATCGTTCTAGATTAACATCCCGAAAACCCTACTCAATAGTTATTATGCGAACCGTACAATTTTTATGTGGCAGCTTACTAGTACTAAGTATGACTAGCTGTGCGAATAAAACAACTCCAGTTGAAAATTCGGCTACAACATCAGAAACTTCCACCGCGTCTGCGGCGAAAGGCTCTCCAGATAAAACCGCTGGTTTTACTGCGCTACAGGGAGTAGTTAGTTCGACTAAAAAAGAAGTTGAAGCAGGTAAATTAGATACGGCAAAAACTGAACTGGCTAAGTTTGAGGCATCTTGGAAAACTGTGGAAGATGATGTAAAGTCAAAATCGCCGGAGACTTATAAGGCCGTTGAAGATGGCGTAGAAGCCGTGGATACTGGTATTACCAAAAAGCAAAGTAAAGATGCTCTATTAGCTAGCTTGCAAAAGCTCAGTCAGAGTGTTGACAAAGCTAGCAAATAGCAACGTTATTGGATGCTGAATATATGACTTACTTCGTTCATTTAAGAAAAGCATTTCGTAAGTATCATCGTACTTTAGCTTCGATTATTTTTTTACCGCTGATTCTAACCACGCTGACGGGGATGGCTACCACCACGATTGCAGAATGGCGATGGAATTTTGGTATTTCTCGAAGTCTGCTACTGTCGATTCATACAGGCGAAATCTTTCACCTCCAGGCAATTTACCCCATACTCAATGGCTTGGGTACGCTAGGACTGTTAATTACGGGAATTACCATGACTGGTATCTTCAACCGTAAACAACAGCATCAGAAGTAACAAGTTTCAAATAATTACAAAACTATAAGATGAATCAAAAGTTAAACTGGCTCACCACAATCGCCTGTGGGATTTTCACGACTTTTTTACTGAATACTACCGTCAAAGCCGCAGAATTAATCACGGCTAGTACATCGACAGAAACAATAACTCAACCTAGTTCTCATCTGATTGCCTCAAGACAAAAAAAAAGATTTAAGAAAAAAGTCAGACGCAGAGTAAAATCCACCGTCACCAAAACTTCCCTACCAACTGAATCGAGTCAAGCTCCAACAGCTCCAGAACCAACACCGCCACCCACGCCACCTGCACCGCCAATCGAACCCCCCACGCCACCAGTTGTACCACCACCAGTCACACCGCCTTCAGTCGCCCCAGAACCACCAAAAGCAGCAGCTCCCAATCAATTTTCGACTACAACTAAATTGCAAGGGCAAGTTATTTTTGGCGTAGCTGGCACTGTCGCTGGTGATTTCAGTCGCAATACCGCCTTTGGAAATCGGACTCGACTAGAACTCAAAACCGATATCAATGGTGGTACCCTGACTACACGTCTGCAAGCAGTGGGATTGGGTGCTTATAACCAAAACCCGACGAAGGCTACGACTGTTCCTACCCCTGAAGGCGGTTTATCCTGGACAGATGGAACTACGACTAATAGTATTGGGATTGATTCACTCAAGTATGAATTTGCCCTCAGCCCCCAAACCCAGATGGTAGTTGCCGCTAATGCTGGGGCATCCGATGACTTTGCCGATACCATCAACCCTTACTTTGATGGCGATGGTGCTAGTGGCTCGATTTCTGCCTTTGGTAATCGTCCCTCGATCTACTATACAGTTCAAGGTGCAGGCGCAGGCATCCGTCACAAGTTGAGCGATAGTACCGAACTTAGTCTTGGTTATTTAGGTCGCAATAGCAACACTCCCGCAGTTAATAATGGGTTATTCGGCGGTGCTTATGGTGCGCTGGCTCAACTCACTTTTAAAACTGGCGAAAATTCTAAAGTCGGCGTAACTTATACTCGCACTTTAAATTCCGATCTTGGTACAGGTAGTACGAAGGCGAATGTAGGTGGTAATAGCAATAACTTTGGCGTTCAAGGTTCGTTCCAACTAAATCCTCAGCTTGCTTTGGGTGGTTGGGCTGGCTACACTCAAAACCAAGTAGCTGGTAGCGACAGACAGATCTGGAATTGGGCGGTGACTGCGGCAGCTCCAGATTTTGGTGGCAAAGGTAATCTGGCTGGTTTATTAGTCGGGCAAGAACCGAGAGTGACTGCGGCGACTAATGGCGGCGTGACAGATTCTAAAAGTGGATTGCATATTGAAGGTTTCTATCAGATCAAAGTCAATGATAGTGTCAGCATTACACCAGGGTTGATTTATCTCACCGCACCAAATCAAGACGTTAATAGTACTGGTGCCGTAATTGGTGCTCTACGAACTACCTTTAGTTTCTAACATTGTGGCTAGATCCCCGACTTATTGGAGAAGTCGGGGATCTATTACTGACCTTTTGGTGAATGCTACCAATTAATAAACTACCAATCTCTTGCTAGCAATTGAGATTAATTCATCCTAAATCTTTTAAACTAGTACCAATATCCGATCGAAAGTTTATTGAAATCAGATATATTCATGAATATTTTATTGACAAGTGTCGGTCGAAGAGTCGAACTATTAAAAGCTTTTCGAGAATCAATCTATCAGCCGAAAATTATCACTGCTGATTCAAAAAGAAATGCTCCAGCTTCTTTCTTAGCGGATACTGCCGAACTTGTTCCCAAAATTAATGACCCTAATTATATCGATAGTTTACTGGATATCTGCGATCGACATAGGATCGATCTACTTATTCCATTAATCGATCCAGAGCTGCCGCTATTATCATTACATCAGCAACAGTTTCGAGACAGAGGAGTTACTGTCCTCGTTTCATCATCAGCGACAAATGCAATTTGTCATAGCAAAAAAAAGACGAGTCTGTTCTTTAAGCAAATTGGTGTGAAATCACCTAGAATATATGAATTAAACGAAATTACGGATCTAGATTTTCCACTAATTATCAAGCCAGATACGGGTAGTTCTAGCGTTGGGGTCTGCAATGTCAAAGATCGAGTAGAATTAAATTTCTTAATAAATTATGTCGAAAATCCGATCGTCCAACAGCTTATTGTTGGTGAAGAATACACAATTGATGTTTTGGTCGATTTTCAAGGCAAGGTAATATCGATAGTTCCTCGCTTGAGAATAGAAACTAGATCGGGGGAAATTAGTAAAGGTATTACTGTCAAAAATCCAGCTTTAATTGCTGCGGCAAAACAAGTAGTTGAATCTTTACCTGGCGTAATTGGTTGCATTACCGTTCAGTGCTTTTTACAGTCAGATGGTGAAATTATCTTTCTTGAAATCAACCCACGTTTTGGCGGTGGTTATCCCTTAGCTCATCGAGCTGGAGCAGATTTTCCTAGTTGGTTGATTCAGTCATTGATCGGTGGAATTCCTAATATTGCGATCGATGAATGGGAAGATGGTTTGACAATGCTCCGTTATGATAATGCCATTTTTATCAAGGCTGATGAAATGTCCTTTGCATTGAAAAACTGAGATATCAAAATCAGGCTGAAAATCTAGCTAAGATTTCTTTGGCGACTCGATCGCAGACACCTGTTTCGCCTAAAGCAGCCCGCATGTCGCTATAATCAGAGAACATCTGATCCCGTCGCTCTTTGTTCAAGAGTAATTCGAGACTTTCAGTGGCAATTCGATCGGGTGTAGCTTCATCTTGCAATAATTCTGGCACGACTTCTTTCATTTCTACCAGATTGACTGGTGACATAAATGGAATTGAGAATTTAACAATATTTTTGGCAATCCAGGCAGTCGATTGACTAACTCGGTAAATCACTACTTGCGGAACATTTAGCAATCCCAATTCTAAACTTACTGTCCCACATTTAGTAATTGCAAAATCTCCTGCTGATAGGACGAGATCGGCATTTTCAGTTACTAAGGTGGCATTAATTCGATACGCTTTAATTTGGCTTTCGATCTCTTCTTTAAAGTCTTGGCGTGAGAGGGGAATCCAAAAGCGGATATCAGGTAATTTAGCCTGAATCTGTTGAGCGGCTTCAAACATCGCCGGTAATAGATATTTTAATTCTTGTTTACGGGATGCTGGAATTAGTGCAACGGCGGTTTGATCATCACTAATGCCTAACTTTTCGCGGGCAATTTCACGACTCGGCAACGCTGCCATTCGATCAACTAATGGATGCCCGACAAATGTAACTTTCGCGCCCCGTTCCTCAAAATATCGCGCTTCAGCGGGGAAAACTGAAAAGATTTCATCAGTAAAGCTAACTAGTAAATTAGCTCTTTTATTGGCTCTCGGCCATACCCAATCTTGAGGGGCAATATAGTAAACTATCGGTATATTTGGTAGGATACTTCTGGCATATCTACCGACACCGATATTAGGATCTACATAATCAATTAAGACGATGAGATCTGGCGGAGTGGCTTTTAAATACTTTTTGCCAATATCGCGAGCCTGAAATGAGGGTCGAAGATAGCCTACAGCCTCTACAATTCCGATCGAACTGATCAGTTCAGTGTCCGCGATGATTGTCGCCCCTGCTGCGGCCATTTTGCTGCCACCGAGGGCAACAATATTCAGTTCGATCCCTGACTTCTGGGCTAGTTGTTTGAGTGCTGTGACAAGTAATGCCCCCTGAAGATCGCCAGATACGTCTCCAGTGCTAATGAAGATGGTTTTTGAGATAGGGGGGAGAGATGCCACAGATGAGGGGGGAGGGGGGAGGGGAAAAGGGGAAAGGGGAAAGGGGAAAAATGGCGACAATCGTTATCAATTATCTTTCGAGTTCCCTGGAATCGGTCCTCTACGTTTATTATCTTTCTTACCATCGATCGATAGTCTTAGAAATCTTTGCAGATATTGGACTCGTTCGCAACTGGGTAATAAATCTAAATCGTCTAAAGCTTCGTTGATGGTTTTGTCAGAATAGTAAATAGTACGGAAGGCTTTTTTGAGAATTGCCAGTTCCGCTGGAGTACATCCAGCCCGTTCTAGTCCAACCAGATTGAGCGAGCGTACCCGTGCAGGAGTACCTTCAACGATGGTAAATGGGGGGACATCTCGCTGGATCCTAGTCATGCCACCAATCATCGCCAATCTACCAACCCGAACAAATTGATGGATGCCTAAGACACCACTAATTACCGCTTCTGACTCCACATGAACATCGCCAGCTAAAGATGTAGCGTTGGCAATTTTAACATTATCCTCGATCGTGCAATTGTGAGCGATGTGGACATAAGCCATCAATAGATTATGATTACCGATGACAGTGGCTTCCCCACTACCTGTAGCGCGATTGATCGTGACATATTCGCGAATCCGATTGTAATTACCAATTTTGACCCAAGTTTCGCCGCCTTTATATTTTAAATCCTGACTGTCTAAACCGATCGCCGCCCCTGGGAAAATCTGATTGCCAACACCAATAATCGTCGGCCCTTCAATTATGGCATGGGCACCAACTGTCGTCCCCGCGCCAATTTTGACATTCTCGCCAATGATAGCATAGGGACCAATTTGCACAGTCGGGTCGAGTTCCGCACTGGGATGCACCACAGCGGTAGGATGAATTCGTGTCATTAACATTGCTACTCCAGCCATCTTGTCATTTTCCTACAGTTGGGTTATCGGTGATGCAGATGCTTTGTGTTCGTGAGCGCACAGCGTCGGCAGTGCCAAATCGTTTTACACAGTGTGAACGATCTCACTCTCTGTACAATCGATGGCACAAGCTGTTCCAGCGATCGATTTGAGTTGTAAGTTTAGTTACTAGCATTAGACTAGTGCCTTACACCCTATTGTGCCCACGTTTGAAAGAAGCTTACGCTTTGCATCTGCAAAGATCCCCTTGTTGGCAAAGCCGCTCCCACGGAGAATTGCCAACACTCCAATTACACTTCTACTAGAGCAAACGTGAGATCTCCAGATGCGGCTAGTTGACCATCGACTTCGGCGCGAGCGTGCATCTTGGCAAATCGACGACGTTTAAAGGCTTGGAGTTCCACTGTCATGATTAATTGGTCTCCAGGAACTACTTGATGGCGAAATTTCACACCGTCGATACCTGTGAATACGAATAATCCCCCATTATATTCGGGGAGTTGGGTGAGAATAATCCCGCCAACTTGAGCCATAGCTTCAATAATCATCACTCCAGGCATCAGTGGATGTCCGGGAAAGTGTCCTTGGAAAAAAGGTTCGTTAAAGGTGACGTTTTTTAAACCAATCGCTTTTTCTCCAGGCACATAGTCGATAATTTTATCTACGAGGGCAAAAGGATAACGATGGGGCAGGAGTTTGTGAATCTCCTGGATATTAAAGGTAGTTTTCACTGGCTCTGAAATATTTGACGGTGCTGGCTCGACAACAGTAGTCATCGTTGCTTGAGATCGATCAAGTGTAGTAGACATTAGACCTAATATATATTTATTTCTTTCTTAATTGCTTTTCACCGAATATAGCCGATAATCCTAACTGTCAACTATTTACTATTCACTGTTCACTGCATTTAATATCCCATTTCATGTAGCCTTTGCGCCAGTTGAACATGTAATTGGTGACTAGCTTTATAAGCGAGGAAATGCGCCTGGGGAAATTTGCCGAGCAGACTAAGATCGCCGATTAAGTCTAATAGTTTATGACGACATGGCTCATTGGGGAATCGCAGCGGCGGATTTAGCCACTGATGTTCGTCACAGACTAGGGCATTATCTAAACTACCACCTTTGATCAGTCCTGCCGATCGGAGTTGTTCGATCTGATGTGCCAGTGCAAATGTCCGCGCGGGGGCAATTTCAGTGATAAAGTCTTCTTTGTCAGGTTGCCAACTATGCCATTGATTCCCGATGGGAGCTACGTCAAAATCAATACCATAGGTAAATCTCAGTACAGTAGAAGGTAGTGCCGCCACAAAAGCATCACCATGATGAATCCAGACTGGCTCAGTTAGCACTCCAGAGGTCGCTAAATTGACCGTGATCGGCTCGATGTTCGTTCTGATGAGTTCATCTACCCAAACCTGGGCAGAACCATCTAGCAGGGGCAATTCAGCCCCATCGATTTCAATCCGAGTATTTTCAATTCCCAGCGCAGTTAAGGCGGCGAGTAAATGTTCGACAGTCCGAACGGATGCGCCATTTTCGGTTAGTTCGGTAGAAAGAGTTGTCTGACTAACATTGGCAATATCTGCAAAAATCTTCGGTCTACCAGGTAAATCTACGCGCACGAAAAAACGTCCCGTGCCAGGAAGTGTCGGCATAATCCTGACGGTGGTGGTGACTCCAGAATGAAGCCCGATGCCTTTAACTTCGCAAATATTTGAGACTGTAGACATTAAGACTGTCTGAATGTGCTGTAAGCGATCGATGTTAATTATGACACAATAGACCGTCTTTTAAGTTTTATTTCGACGATCATCGCGATCGATGGCGAATATTTATAGTTATTTCGCTAGTACGCCCAGACCATTTTGACCATTGGCATTCAACCAAATCTGGCAAGAATTCTGGGCTATATTTGATAGAATGTTGGGATCGGCTGTCGATTCACAAGCATAATCAGCGAGGGCAATTTTTTGACTGTTGCATATTTTCAGATTATATCCATAGCCTTGAGCCACGCGACCAAACTTATCGATCGTCCGATAGCGATCGACATAATCTAATATATTCCAATATTGACTATTGACTAATAAATAAATTTGTTTCTGACTGCGATTAGCAACCCAATTTGTCACCAACTTTGGTGAAAATTGTTCGCTCGTCCACCACAAGCTCGGTGTGGTCGTGCCCTGCGCTGACACCGTATCTGCCGTAACAATATTTCGATCCGGCTCGATATCTACAGGCTTTAATGAGGCAAGATCTAGATCGCAAACTGCTGGACTAGGCGGGAGCAGATTTGACTGGGCTAATCCGCTATTGTTTAACCCGATTGTCAGCGAGAAACTAGTACCAAAAACGATTGTATAGCATTTCAATTGATCGAAGATCGAACTAAATTTTCTCATGTCAATGATACTTTATTTACTTGCCTGGGTACTCTAGACCATGTGGTAATAGTATAGAAAATTTCATGGCATATTGGCTGACAATCGAACTCGAACAAGGTACAATCGCGCCACTTCCTCGCACAATGGATGCTCAAGAAGAAGGGCTAGTCTATGGCACAACAGTACCACAATTACTCAGACAACTCGATCGAATCACCCAAAATTTGGGCGTAGAAGGAATCAACAACTTTATCCATAAAGATACCAGAGGATACAGTATGCTGCTTCAAGAAGCTGAAGCTGAAGGTAATGCTGTTTTAGCCTCGGCAATGCGGGCGGAAATTGCCACCATCGCCGAGCAACCTCGCTGGCACGAACCAACAGCAGCACGGCAGACTATCCATAGCTTGAAGGAGTTTCTAGCCACCAATCCACACATTCTACCAGGACAAGATCCTCAGGCTACCGCCAAGTGGACACTATGGGATCTCGAAGCATACGATCGCATTCTCACCGATCTCGAAGACCAAGGTGCGAAATTTGCCTTCGTCGAACGGAATTAGGCTAGATAGTTTTAGGCTTTAGGCTGCGAGTTTATAGAACCCATTTGAGATCTTGATTAGATGCTACTGGAGGAGGGTGGGTTTTGTTTGATATCGAATAGTAATATTCTCGTTCCGAGAGGCTACGCCAACGACATTAGATTGCATAAACCCACCCCTACAGATTCCCTAACATGGTTGGAGCGAATTAATCCCGACTAGATAGTGAGCGGCGCAGAGTAAATCAGCTTTAACCAGTGTTGGTTGAAACTGACTGAGTTGGCGTTCGCTGCGAATACCGCAGGTGAGGGCAATAGTGGGAATTCCCATTGCTCTTCCAGCCAGAAGATCCGCTTCAGTATCGCCAATCATCCAACTCCAGTCTGCATCCATCTGGGTGACATGATGCTCACGCATCGCCTTTTCTAGCAGTTGGGTTTTGACTTCGGCATAGTTTTGGTATGCGGCTTGACTATTGTCGGTACCGTAAATACCACTAAATAACTGTCTGAGTCCATATTGTTCTAGAATACGAATAGCTTCATCTCGATCGCGTAATGTGACCAAAATGAGCTTACGTCCTTGAGATCTCAGTAAACCTAGTGCCCAAGTTACTCCAGGTTGAATTTTGTCTTGGTGAAGTAAGTCGGCAGAATTGACAATTTCCATCACCCGTTGGAGGAAAAAATCCATCTGTTCATCGCCTAATCCAGACTGACGAGCTATTTCTCGATCTGGAACACGATTTTGTTTCATTTGCCAAAACTGGGCTTTGGTTAAAACTGAGAGCTGAGTCTGATGAGATGGTGGGGTTGATAATTCGCGGTAAAATTCGGCAGTATCAGTCAAAGCTTGATGATAAGTACTGTAATATCGATCGGATACATCGACGATCGGACCATCAAAGTCACAGAATACGGTAATCGGTTTGGGAAAGTGACGGGAGAAACCTGGCATAAGTTTTATATTACCAGAAGGATTTGCGACGCAATATTTCTTAACAATAACAGCTTCTTGATAAGTTGTCATTGGTGTTGGTGCGATCTAATTATCAGTAAAAGTTATATTAGTAAATAGGGGATAAAGAATCGACGATAGTGAATTAATGACGTGGATGGGCAGATCGTCGATCGCAAACATCCGATCCCCGCGAATAGGTACATATCACTATTTCTTATTTCTTATGCCCAATTTAATAAAATCTACAGAATTCGATCGACGGATGATGCAGCGATGTGTAGATCTTGCCAAAAAAGGTTGGGGTAAAACAGCACCAAATCCTCTGGTAGGTGCGGTAATTGTCAAAGACGGCGAAATTGTGGGCGAGGGTTTCCATCCTGGTGCAGGACAACCTCACGCAGAAGTATTCGCCTTGCGGGAAGCGGGCGAGCAGGCGGCTGGAGCGACGATTTATGTCAGTCTTGAGCCGTGCAATCATTATGGCAGAACGCCACCCTGTGCGGCGGCTCTGGTGGCGGCTGGGGTGAAGAAGGTAGTGGTGGGAATGGTAGATCCAAATCCGCTGGTGGCGGGTGGGGGAATTAAGACGCTGGAGCAAGCGGGAATTGAGGTAGTTGTTGGGGTGGAGACTGCTCTGTGCGAGGAGTTGAACGAGGGATTTATTCAGCGGATTGTCCATCATCGTCCGTTGGGGATCTTAAAATATGCGATGACGCTGGATGGTAAAATCGCTACTGATAGCGGACATAGTACTTGGGTAAGTAGTGAGACTTCTCGCCAATATGTTCACCATCTACGCGCAGGTTGTGATGCGGTGATTATCGGCGGAAATACATTACGCAAGGATAATCCCCATCTGACTAGTCATCATTCCGATACACCCAATCCATTGCGGGTAGTAATGAGTCGAAATTTGGAGGTACCAGCGAATGCTATTTTGTGGGATATCAGTGTGGCTCCTACCTTAGTCGTTACCACCACAGGCGCGAATCCACGGCTACGAGACTTATTGATCGATCGAGGTGTGGAGGTGTTAGAGTTGGATACACTCGGCCCTAAGCTAGTGATGCAGCATTTATTCGATCGCGGCTTTCTCTCAGTACTATGGGAATGTGGGGGTACTTTAGCGGCGAGTGCGATTGCTGATGGTGCTATTCAGAAAGTATTAGCTTTTATCGCTCCCAAAATTGTGGGAGGAGTTTTTGCGCCTTCGCCAGTTGGGGATATGAATATTCGATCGATGACAGATGCTCTAGTATTAGAACGAGTGAGTTATCGACAAATAGGCATAGACATCCTCATTCAAGGGTATTTAGGTAGTTGATAGTTGATAGTTGATAGTTGATAGTTGATAGTGTTAACTTTGCTTAGATGTTTTGATGATAGAGGTTAGTAACTTGATTAACTCTTCTACATCTGTATGTATAGATGCATAACTTTTTTGTTCTATATATTCAGAATGAAACAGAAAATCTAACCAATATTCTGCTTCTTTGGCTTCTTTGAGAGCAATTGCAAGCTTATGAATAAAATCAGCCTTACTTTCACCCTGTTCAGCTTCTCTAATCATTGCACCAACTGCTGTTCCACTTCTGAGGACTTGCTTGCTTAGAACATATTCTCTTTTCTCTTCCACCAGATACTTATACAGTTTTATTATTCGCAATGCAAAAGAGAATGATTTATCCCTGACAATATGTTTACTCATAGCTAACTATCAACTATCAACTATCAACTATCAACTAATCTACGCCATCATAGAAGCGTAAGGGCGTGCAAAAATCATACGTCCAGCAGAAGTTTGGATGGCAGAGGTGACGATAATTTTTAGATCTACACCAACGTGTTTGCGACCTTCTTCTACGACTACCATCGTACCATCATCTAGATAACCGATTCCTTGGGCGGCTTCCTTACCGTCTTTAATAATTTTTATTTCGAGACAGTCACCAGGTAGATAAATCGGACGCACCGCGTGAGCTAAATCGTTGACATTTAACACCGAAACTTCTTGAAGCTTGGCGACTTTGCTCAGATTATAATCATTCGTGAGTAAGGTTGCGTTGATTTCACTCGAAAAGTGAACTAATTTGGCATCAACAGTAGTAATATCTTGATAGTCGATCGGGTGAATGATAATCCGATCGGGAAAACCATCTTTCATCCGATTTAGAATATCCAATCCCCTACGCCCACGACTGCGTTTCATATCATTAGCTGCATCGGCTAATGTCTGCAACTCCTGGATCACAAACTGAGGAACTAAAATTTGTCCTTCGACGAATCCAGTATTTAATAACTCTTCAATCCGCCCATCGATGATACAACTAGTATCGATGACTTTCGGCGCGATCGCTTTTAAAGTTCCTTCCGCCACCAACATTGTTTCGACATTTTGGGGATTGAGCAAGCGTAAAAATGCCCCACCATGAGTATCAGCTAAGGTGACACCCAAATAGCAAAACATCACACTTCCCAAAATTGCCAATAGGGGTTTAAGAAATGTAAACTCCAACGGCATCGGCAACAGAAACACTGGTGCTAACATCAAATTGGCAATCAATAACCCGATGACTAAACCAACAGCCCTGGTTAATAGTACATCTACAGGTAACTCCCGCACTTGGGATTCCAATCTGCGGTAAGCAGTCTTGATCGCAAACCCGACGATGCCGCCGAATACTGCTGCACCCCCAGCGGAGACAATCCTTAACCCTTCCTGATTGGTGACTTGTGCCAACATCTCACTGGGTAATATATCCACGATATCATAGCCAATCCCTGCCGCTGCGAGGATTAGTAGGAGGATAATTGTAAAGTCGAGCATGGGCAAGCTTCCGATCGAGTTGAGTATGAGTAGATCTCTCTATAGCTATTATATCCGGTGCCAATCGGTTATTTTAAGTATCGACTCTAGACTTAACGATCGAGAAGATGGGAGATGGGAGATGGGAGATGGGAGATGGGTAGATAATCATTATCAAGGAGCTATCAACTATCAACTAATTCCAGTCTTCTTGCTCTTGATATTTTTTTGCTTTGACTTGATAGACTTGCTCGGTGCTATGTAAGGCGCGAGTTTTGGCGAATAATTGTTCTTCTGTCAAATGCCATTCCAGTAATAATCGATCGAGATTTTCCTGAATATCAGTAGCACCAGGAAAGCCATTGTAGCGAATTCTCAGTCTGGCAAGTTCTGATAGAGCCATCGCTTCATGAGGATCGCTTTCTAATAATAGATCGACAATGGCTCGATCGATCTTCTCTTGCGGATGTCTTTGCGGTAGTCTACTCTGTTCTGCCATAGGATTAGGTTTTAGGTTTTAACTATCGATCGATGTTAGAAATGAAAGATAGACATTTGAATATTTTACGTCTTAATAGCTAGCCCATGCTTTCGTTAACATCTCATTTTGGACTATTTACACCGATACCGATTCTGGCTGTCGTTGAAGCTGAAAATGCGCCGATTCTACTGACAGGAGTACTCCTGAGCCTCGTGATAATTTACCTAGCTAGCAAAATCGGCGGAGAGGTTTCCCAAAAATTAAATTTACCGCCCGTTTTAGGTGAATTAGTTGGTGGGGTAATTGTCGGGGTATCTGCTTTGCACCTAATTGTGTTTGCTGACAGCGGTTTACCCGTAACTGATTCTGGTGTGATGTCGGTAATGCAATGGATTTATCACATTTCCCCTGTCGCGCTGAATAATGTGTTTGAATCTCAGAGCGAAGTTATCTCAGTATTATCAGAATTAGGCGTAATTATTCTGTTATTTGAGATTGGGTTAGAGTGCGATTTGCGCCAACTCAAAGAGGTAGGTGTACAAGCTGTTGTTGTCGCTTGTGTGGGAGTTGCTGCACCTTTCGCCGCAGGTACAATTGGATTGATGACAATCTTTCATGTAGCTGCAATTCCAGCCATTTTTGCCGGAGCTGCACTGACTGCAACTAGTATTGGAATTACGTCTAAAGTATTGGCAGAATTAGGACAACTTAAATCGAAAGAAGGTCAAATTATCGTCGGTGCGGCGGTGATTGATGATGTACTAGGAATTATTGTGTTAGCTGTTGTTGCGAGTTTAGCGAAAACTGGAGAAGTTGATGTTAGTAACGTTGTTTCTCTAATTATCAGCGCGACAGTCTTCTTAATTGGTTCTGTTCTATTGGGTGGTGTTTTCAACCGAGGATTTGTTTTAGTTGTCGAAGGACTAAAGACTCGCGGTAATATTGTGATTCCGGCATTTATCTTTGCTTTCTTCATGGCATTCTTAGGGAATGCAATTCACCTCGAAGCAATTCTTGGAGCGTTTGCGGCTGGATTGGTATTAGATGAAACTGATACTCGAAATGAACTAGACGAATTGATCAAACCAGTCGCCGATTTACTCGTGCCAATTTTCTTTGTGACAGTCGGGGCGAGAGCAGATTTAGGCGTATTAAATCCAGCAGTTGCGGCAAATCAGAGTGGATTAATAATTGCTATATTTTTGATTGCGATCGCAATTATTGGTAAACTAATAACAGGATGGGTCGTATTCGGACAACCAGGAATAAATCGTCTGGCGATTGGAGTTGGGATGATTCCCCGTGGTGAAGTGGGATTAGTATTTGCAGGCATCGGTTCGGCTAGTGGGGCGATCGATAAACCCTTAGAAGTTGCGATCATTGTCATGGTAATTCTCACCACATTTTTAGCTCCACCATTTTTACGAATTGCATTCGATCGATCTACAGATTCACTTCCTGAAATAGAGTAACTAACCGTGAATCAATTAACAACATATACTGGTGGCTGTCACTGCGGAGCCGTTCGATATCAAGTCCAAATAGAAAAACTTGAAGCAGTTGAATGTAATTGCTCAATCTGTTACAAGAAAGGATTTATTCATCTGATCGTTCCCGAATCTCGATTTACCTTACTTCAAGGACAAGATTCACTGAGTACTTATACCTTCAATACAGGTATTGCTAAACATCATTTTTGCCGCAATTGTGGAATTCATGCTTTTTATCGTCCGAGATCGCATCCAGACGGATATGATATTAATCTTCGCTGTTTAGATGGAGATCCAATCGAACAATTTCAGATTACTTCCTTTGATGGTAAACATTGGGAAGAACAAATAAATCAAATTCAAAACAAATATAGTTAAGCTGTATTAATCGAACCCAATCAAATAATGATAGCAGTTAGTCCCGAATTAACAATTAATAAATCTAGTGTAGAGATACATCGTCTAAGTGTAGCTCCAATGATGGATCGAACCGATCGACATTGCCGTTATTTCCTGCGCCAAATTAGTCGCCGTACCTTGCTATACACCGAAATGGTAACAAGCATGGCAATTTTACATGGAGACAAACAGAAACTCTTAGGATGCGACAAATTAGAACATCCATTATCATTGCAAATCGGTGGTGATAATCCTAACGACTTAGCTAAATGCGCCCAAATTGCTGAAGAATTTGGCTATGATGAAATCAACCTTAACGTTGGATGTCCGAGTAGTCGCGTTCAAAGTGGGAACTTCGGAGCCTGTCTGATGCTCCAACCCGAACACGTCGCCGAATGTATCGCCGCGATGATCGGGGCGACAAAACTCCCCGTCACCATCAAACATCGCATCGGCGTAGATGAAGTCGATAGTTACGAAGATCTGGTGAAATTTGTATCGATCGTTTCCCAGACAGGCTGTCAACGCTTCTCCGTTCATGCCCGCAAAGCCTGGTTACAGGGCTTGAGTCCCAAAGAAAACAGAGAAGTACCTCCCCTGCGATATGAGGACGTACACCGCCTTAAAAGCGATTTTCCCCAACTCTCGATCGAGATTAATGGGGGCTTTACTAGCCTAGAACAAGTCCAAACCCAACTAAAAGTCGTCGATGCGGTAATGATTGGGAGAGCCATATATGACAACCCCTATCTTCTCGCACTCGCAGATAATGAAATATATGGCGAATCAACCTCACCCCCCAGCCGACATCAAATCGCTACCGCCATGCTTCCCTACATCGATAATTGGGTGAGTCAAGGCGGAAGACTAAACAGCATCACCCGCCATATGTTGCAACTATTTCACGGACAGCCAGGTAGTCGAGTTTGGCGACGATTAATCACCGAGCAATCAGTTTTACCAGGCGCGGGAGTAAATGTGGTGGCGCAAGCATTGGCGGAAATACTATGATTAAGTAATAAGTAATAAGTAATAAGTAATAATATGACGATCGATCTTCCACCTAATCAGCCGCCAGTTAACGAATCAAAAGAAGAGCCAATTCTTTGTCCTTACTGTAAACGTACTGCGACTAACGGAATTAAATGCAAGGGGATTTGTGTGGCTGAAAGTGATTATTGATGTTGAATCTCGATCAATTGGGGTATGCCCATTAAAAAATAAAATGTATCGCTACGATACACTTTATTGAAGACCAGCTTAAAAAACATAGCCAGAGAGCCTGCTATTTTCGCTCATAACCGACTATCGTTCCACTAAATGATAAATAGACCAAAAAATTAGCGAACACAAGTTATAGACAATCGCAAAAAACATTCAAATAATAGATACCCATCACCGCTCAAGTGTCAGCGATAGAATAAGAAAGTAGATTAGATTTGTCGCTCCATATTAACCTTCAAGCTAGTCTAGAACAGTGTTTTTGGTCGAACTCGATTAGCCTCATCCACCAATAAAACTTTCTCAGCCCCAGTACTTAGAAATGCGATCGATCTCAACACCTTTTCCAACCCTTGACGAAGTTTAATCTCCTCCAACGGTTGTCCTAAAATCATCAGATTATTCTGAGCCGTAATTGCTTTGGACGTGATCAAACTCAGAGCAGTTTCCAAGACTTGTCGATCGAGTCGATGTTTTTCGATCCCTTCTAAAGTGAGGGATTCTAATGTTTGGGTAGCTGTCTGAAGTTCGGCGAGAGTAGGCTGAGGATGGTTGGGAATATTGATCGCTACAGGTAATTGTCGATCGACTAAAATGCGGGCGATTTCCACTTTTGCTCTAGTATAGAGATTAGATGTCGGCGGAACTTTTTGTAAGGCGGTAACAGCTCCATTTCGATCTCCTTGCATCAACCGACAACGAGCTAAACCAAAGGCTGAGGTAGGATAATTGAGATCTGTTCGCTCGACTAATTCATACATTTGCGCCGCGAGTACATAGTTCTTTCCCTGCTCGGCGGCGATCGCAAAAGCTAGTTTTGGTGCGAGTTCGCCAGGTAAATCGAAGTATACTCGATCGAATGCTGCTTGCGCTTCCTGAGGACGATGTTGAGCGAGCAGAGATTTACCACGATACCAGTCTACTCGCCAATCCCACCCATCTTGGATGGCTACTCTTTCGAGCACTATTTCCGCTTCTGTATAGTCACTGGCGGCGATGTGTCCTCGATCGATTAAACTATTAGCTAATCGGAGTTTAGCCTCGATCGATGTTGGTAATTGTTTGACTAGTTGAGTTAACTGTTCGATCCGTCGATCGATATCGGTAGTCATACTAGCATTCAGAACGACATTGAAGCCTGGATCTTTGGCATCGATGAGTAGATTCGGTAAATGTAAATAACTCGGCTTAATCGGACTGAAATCACCCCCCGCCGTAGTTGATAATCGATCGCCATCGAATAAACTACTATTAGCAGGGCGAGGAGTATTAGTTTCGACAGCGACAACTTCCCTTAATACGCCCAAAAGTTGTTCCGCCATCTCCTCTGCTGACTGAAACCTGTCGTCTGCGGCTGGTGCAGTAGCCTTGAGCAGAAACCGATAGAGAGATTCTTGCTTAGAGAAGACACTATCCGACTGGGCACTGGGTAAAGTATACTGATGCTCCGTACTAAAGCCCGAAATATTCGTCACTAATACAGCTAAAGTTCTGCCGATCGTAAATAAATCTGTAACAATTGTCGGCCCTTCCCCAGCCTCAGGAGCAGTATAACCGATCGTCCCATAGATATCCCCATCGGGGTCGTCAAGCCGTCTCGCACCGCCCAAATCGATTAATTTGATGTCATCTCCCTCCAGCATGATATTGTCCGGTTTAAAGTCACAATAGACCAAACCTTGCTGATGGAGATAGCCAAAAGCTCCGAGCACCCGATGAATGTAAGCGATGGCTTCCGATACAGGTAAAATTCCCCGCTCCTTCCGAATTTCCTTGAGCGTTTTACCCCCCACATATTCCATCACGATATACCCCTCCGCATCATGGGTGACAAAGTTATAAATCCCCACAATATTCGGATGTTTAACCGCCGCCAAAAATTGTCGCTCCGCTAATGCTACCGCCGCACTCGCCGCATCCTCGCTATTTAATAACCCCTTGAGCACCACATAACGGGATAATAATCGATCGAACCCTAAATAAATCCAGCCTAAACCACCATACGAGATCGCCCCCTTCACCTCATACTGTGCGCCGACAACATCCCCAGGTGCTAAACTGGGTACAAAATTATATTTCTGTCCGCACTTAGTACAAAAGCCTTTATCTCTTTTCGCAGCCTGATTGCACCCCGCACAAAACCGTTTATTTTCCGGTACCTTCGCCTCTACCAAAATCGCTAATTCAGGAGCAGTAGAAGGTAATTCAGGAATCGAAATCAATCCCGCACCCAATTGACGACGGCTAGTCTTCGCCACTGTCGGGGTACTGCGTCGCGTTCCACGATCCGATCTATTGTTAGTCGGACTCGAACCCATTCCCGTGATAGAAGCACTATTAGCCGCCGTTTTGAGGCTTTGGGAGCTACTTTTAATCGGTTGATTGCTTGCCGTCGCAGCCAGCGCAAGATCGAGTTCTGATTGAGATTTTAACGCTGCCATCCCACAGCTATCGCAGTAACCATCATCGATCGAACCATTGCAATTGTTGCGAAGACAGGTCAATTGTGACATAAATTTAGGAGTTGGGAGCGAAAGCCAACAGTCTCACCATCGAATCAAATCGGTGGAATTGTTTTGTCTACCATTATAATTCAGATCGAATCATTCAAAAATATCGATCGATTTACAGTTTGGGTTTAGATATCTGTTCTTGACCTGTATCTGTAACTCGCCAACTTAGCTTTAGGTTAAACCAAAAATTCCAAAAAGTAACGATGGCGATCGCGATTAATTTAGCTACATATTCATTGACGTGAAAGGCATTGAAGAGCAAATTAACAATTAAGGTATTGATAACCAAGCCAGAGAAACAGATTAAATTAAACTTTAGGAATCTCCGCAATCGTTGACGCTTCCCCTGTTGAGCCTTGGCAAGATCGCGAAAAGTCCAAATATCGTTCCACAGGAAATTATTAAAGATCGCGATCTCTGACGAAAACATTGTGCTACGAGTCAAACCTAGTCCGAACATCGTCCTGAGTAGATAAAACACTCCCATATCAATAAAAACACCACTAAAACCCACCACCCCAAACCGGAGAAAACGAGCGATTGGCCACAAAGAACAACGTAATTCGATCAAATGTTGAAGATACTCTAGATACTGTTTCCAAGTAACCTTGCTCGTCCCTGTCACCCGCTCTCTAAATACATATCCTACTTCTGCAATCCACCGAATTTGACCTCTAGCAACTACCTCAATTAAGATCTTATAACCAATTGGGCTTAGACGTTTATTGGCAATAGCACTACGCCGCACCATAAAATAGCCACTCATCGGATCGGAAAGACGACCGATGACTTCTGGGAGAATCACCAAACCCAACATTTGCGCACCACGGGATAAAAATCTCCGCAGGATACTCCATTCGCTGACACCACCGCCATCTACGTTTCGACTCGCAACTGCTAAGTCAGCACCCCTAGCCATTTCATCCCACAACTGGAACAAAATTTCTGGGGGGTGTTGCAAATCGGCATCAATTACGCCTAAAATCTCGCCGCTAGCAGCTTGCCAGCCACGAACTACTGCTGTTGACAGTCCCCGCTCTGTTGCTCGACGCATTACTCGCAACTGGGGATAACTAGACATCAATTCGCCAGCCAATTTCCAGGTGAGATCGGGACTATCATCATCAACCACGATTAGTTCGTAATCTGCTGGAATAGTACGATCTAGTAATTCACTCAAAACAACTATTATCTCTCTAATATTTTGACTTTCATTAAATGTCGGAATTATTAGCGAAAATTTCAGTAGTTTTTGTCCGGTAGCTGTGAGAGATGATCGATCGACAATTACTGCTGAACCGACAGGAACTGGCAATAATAGATGAGTCTGACGATCGCTCATGAGAATTTAACCCTGCTAAACGTATCGACGAAAAAGCGATATTATTTTTTAAAATTTTCCGATTTTTTGAGAGTTGTTGAGGCTTTTAGATCTGTGAATTTTGTATCCTGTGTAGATTGATTGGCGATTGTTGTTCCTAGTTGGGTCATATAGTCAATCCAAGGTGCTTCTGGATCTTGTTCGTCAGTAAAGTAGTCATTTGCCGCAGCGAAATGATCTTCACTTTCATTTTGTTCGATTACTCCATTCACAATCAATCCCAAGATATTTGCACTTGCCATTCTGAATTGATCTTTGGCAACACGAGCACTATTGGCATCGATTACGCCAGGTCGGGATACGAGTAGAGTTCCATCCGTCATTTTACCAACACTCAGGGTGTCAGTAGCAACAAGTATTGGTGCTGTGTCGATAATCACGAAGTCATAGGCATCTGAAACCTCTTGCAGCAAAGATTTCATTTGCGGTGATTCTAGGCAAGATAGCGGATTTTGCGGTCTAGATCCAGCCGTTAATATATCCAAATTATTCATCACTGTCCAAGAAATTTGTTTAAACTTGGATTTTCCCGCGATGATATCACTCAAGCCTTTTCTCAGTGGTAATTTCCAGAATTGATGCTGATATGGAACGCGCATGTCGGCATCGATTAATAAAACTTTTTGACCCATTCCTGCAATAGCCGCCGCTAAATTAGCGGCAACTTTGGACTTACCTTCATTCGCAATTGAGCTGGTAATTGTAATAGTTCTTAGTTGTTTGTTCATACTGAGAAATCTCAGATTAGCTTGGATCGATCGAGACATTTCACTAGTCACCGACTGAGGGGTATCTCTCACCGAGACTTCTAATGTCGTTGACATGGGAGTACGATCTCCAGCCGCAACTTTTTTCTTGCTATTTTTCTTGGCAGCAGGAATTGCACCAAGTAATGTATAACCAAATAATGTATCGATCTCTTTGACAGTTTTTAGCGACTTATCCTTGATTTCTAAATAAGCAATAGCACTCGTGCCAAATAACGCACCCAAAAGCACCCCTAAACTTCCAACCACAGTTTTCATCGTGTTATCTGGCTTTTCAGGTACGACAGCACTAGTAATAATTCTAGCCGCAGATGTATTTTTAGTTTTTACTAATTGTAACTCCTGAACCTTTTTTAATAAACTCTGATGTGTGGTTTGAGATACTTCTAGTTGCCGTTCTAACTGACGTTGAGTTTGAACCAACTGGGGCATCACCTTTACTCTTTTTTCATAGGCAGCACGCGAATTTTGGAGTGAAGCCAATTTTTGAATCAATCCATCTCGCTGCATTTCTAATTGCAGTGAATCTTTGATCATATTTTGCTTTAAGTCACCGATTCGCAATAATCCTTGTGGAACTTTTGTCTTGTTGCCAACGGTACTGTGAACTTGCTGTTCTAATAGAGTTTTTAATGTAGCTTGTTTCTCTTTGAGACTAATAATAATTGGGTTACTATCAGAAAAACGACTACTTTCAGTTGCCAACTGTCGCTCGACATCCTGCTGTTGAGTAAGAATTCCTTGGATTGCTGGCGATTGGCTAATTGCACTAACGACAATCGCATCTTGAGAATTTAGATTGACCTTTTTTTGTAGTTCTTTAGACTGTGCAGTTGCCTCATCTAGTTGAGCCTGCGTAGTATTAATGGTTGTTTCTAAATTCCCGATAATCCCAACCGCTGATTTTCCTTCCTCACCTAAATCCACAACATTATTTTGCTGTTTGAATTTGCGTAATGATTCTTCCGCTTCATTGACTGCACGTTGAGTTATTGGCAACTGCTTACCCATAAATTCGCGGGCTGATTCTGCCTCGGTACTATTTGTCAAAACATCATTTTCTAAGTATAGATTCATCAATGTGTTGACGACCTGAGCTGCCTGTTTGCGATCTTTGTTTTTGTAAGCTACTTGCAATACGTCAGATCCGCCCAGAATTTTAACCGATAAGGCTGCCTGTAAATCAATAGCTTTAACTGTTTTACCTTTATCGTCCTTAAGTGCTAATTGGTTAATTAATTTCTGCAATAAAGGGCGAGATGTCAGTAATTCCATCTGGGTACTGATGGGGTTTTGAGTTGACACTAATGGTTTCAAATCGCCTGTTTCACCACCTTCTAGATTATTAGGTGAGAGACTAGATCCAACTACTTTAAATGATGGATTTTTAAATAATAATTTTCCTTCTGCTTGATAAGATGGTTTCACCAAAGAAGAAGCTAAAAGACCGAGTGCAACTGTCGCAGCAAAGAGACTAACAGCAGGGATCCACCGTCGTTTCACTGCAAATATATAATTACTCAAGTCTAAGTCGATCGATTCTTTGGATTCCATAATATTATTTCTCTATATCTCACTATTATAACAAACACGACCCTACTGTAATCCGCCAAACTGCCTACTCTCAAATGAATAGGCTCATCTAGCGGCTATCGTTTTGGTGCTCGATCAAATGCTCCTGCAATCGCATTCCAAGCTAATTTAGGCTTCATGTCTCGATCCAACGGTAAAGATCGAGAGGGAGATCGATCTTTTCGAGGGAAGAATTCATTTAACCAAGTATATTGATCGCTTAAGCCCCAGTTAATCACAGCAATTATTGCTTTTTCTGCTAAGGCAGCATTCAGATATTCGTTGTAGGCTGTGGCAATAATTCGATCTCGTTTTTCTGCTTCGATTGGCAAATTTGTATCGATAATATCTAGCTCGGTAATTATAATTTTTAATCCTAAGTTAGCGACCTCTTTGAGAAATTTTCTGAATTGGGAGGGGTTAAATTTCTTGCGCCCTACTTCTATATGTGATTGAATCCCCAACGCATGGAGTGGGGTACCTTTTGATTGGAGATTTCTGAGTAGCTTGAGAACAGCCTCTTGATGAGCCTCGTTTGATTCCAGTCCCCACTCATTGTAAACAAGCAAAGCTTTAGGATCGGATTTTGCAGCTAATCGAAATGCAAGTTCGACATAATCTTGACCCAAAAACTTCAACCAAGGTGTGTTTCGGAAACCATCAGGTCTTCGATCTCCTAATTCGATTGCTTCATTAACTACATCCCATGAATGCATTTTTCCAGCATAACGTTTCATGACAGTTTCAATATGATATGTCAAAATATTTTCAGCATTTTGATGGTTCAAAGTGTGTTTCAACCAGTCAGGTAATCCCAGATGCCAAACTAAAGGATGACCTCTTAATAATAGCTTATTTGTCGATGCAAATTTTGCAAAATAGTCAGTTCCACTAAAATCAAAAGTATTGACAGTCGGACGAACTTGACTCCAATAAAATCCAGCAACTACGAGATCGCACTCTCGGAGAAAACTAGACTTGAATTTTAAATTTTTGTCAAAGTTTTGCCGATCTGCTTGTGGGAAGGCTCCATAAATTAATCCTTTTGCCTGCGCTCTAGCCTTCAGCGAACTCTTACCCACCACTGTAAAAGTTTTTTGGTCACTATTTTTAATTCTACTGCGATCTGTCAATGTATAAATTAGATAGCTCAACACCTTTAAATTATATATTGATAAAATAGCAAGTGTTGTGACTACGCCAATACCTATTCTTAATGCTTGCCGTCTGGATACTAGCCGCTTTCGATAAGATTCGATTGTTTTAGGTAGTTTCATCTGTTGAAGATACGAAGTTAATTCAATTATTATATTAATCTAATCGAAGTATCAAAGACTATATTATCTATGTAGATACATGATATCTTTAATCTTCTGATAACTGTCGAATTTCTTTAATTTGATAGTTTTGATGGAGTGAAAAAGCTACTGCAATATATAAAATCCAGTTGATATTGTTGGATACTAATAATTGCGATTCAGCCAAGCTATTCAACACTAATTGAACCAGATGAATTAGTGGCCATGTCGCGTCAACTGTATTGCTAGATCTCACCAGCCCGATAGCTCTAATGAATGTAATGCTAAACCCAATCAAAAATACGACAAGCCCTAAAATTCCTAAATCAAGCAAAATCTCTAAAAAGCCATTGTGTGGATGTGAAGGAGTCCAGTTGCTTGCCCGCCAAACATAGGCAGATTCTGCCCCATTTAACCCCTGCCAGAATCCGCCGTAACCATAACCAATCCAAGGGTGCTTCCCAATCATTTCAATTACCGCTGGCCACAAGGCTGTTCGACCAGTCAGGGTCGCATCTTTACCCACTAGCGAAAAGACACTATCGGCATTATTACTGAACCAAAATTGAAATAATTCGCCGGTAGTTACGATCAGCACAATTGTTGGAATCATCAATAAATATTGCAGCCGAAAGACGTGACAGACAAGGAATACACAGATGAGAATGAACAAATTTAGGATCGAGGTAGTTGATGCAGATAATAAGAGTAGAAGAATTGATAATGCCAAGCAGAATGACATCAACAATCTATATTTTTTATTCAGATAGATTAAGAATATAAAAACCATGCTACTATAAACCATCATCTGTCCCAGACCATTTTTATGGGTGAAGACTCCACGCCATTTTCCCTGGTGAATACCGCCCATAATTCCATATTTTGGTAGGGCTACAACAAAAACAAAAGACAAGAGCATAATAATCCCAGAGGCCCAGGCAATCAATTCTATTTGCTGTTTTAAACTATAACGAGATGCTATGTACAAGCCAAATAAGCTAGATCCAAGAAGTGTAATCCCATCTTTGAATGTTACTGCTTTGTCTGCAGACCAGAATATGGAGATAATAGCAAGAAATATCAGCGGGAAAATAAGATTTTCCTGCCGAAGAGTTACGAGGGTATTTTTCCAACGAACAGCTAATAGAATGGCTATAATTATATAGATTATAAAGTAAATAATTCTAATCAAAGAACTATCATAAGTAACATCTTCATACTCTTGTTGTCCACCTGATAAAATCACCATGACAATCGCACCAACAAAAATAATTATTGATGTGACCGTAAAACTAGTTTCCAAGTATTTTAATGACTTATTCACAACGTAGTAATTAACTCCAAATTAATTCTTTGGGGATTGCAATGATTGGGGGAATGTTGCTACTTTATTACACCAAAAACGACCCTAGTGTAATCTGCCAAACTGCCTACTCTCAAACGAATAGACTTATCTAGCGGCTATCGTTTTGGTGCTCGATCGAAAGATCTGGCAATCGCATTCCAAGCTAATTTAGGTTTCATCTCTCGATCGAGTGGTAAAGGTCTAACTGGAGCTAGATCTTCACGTGGCACAAATTCTGACAACCAACTATAACGATCGCTTAAACCCCAATTAATCACTGTAGTTACTGATTTTTCAGCTAATACAGCATTCAGATAATCTTCGTATATTCCAGCAACGATTCGATCCCGCTGGTTTGTATCTCTGGGCAGATGTTTATCAACTACATCTAGCTCAGTAATCATAATCTTTAGTCCCAAGTCAGCTACATTTTTGAGGAATTTAGCAAATTTTCGAGGATTAAAATCATCCCGATAGCTGATTAGGTGGGATTGAATTCCCAACGCATGAATTGGCGTACCTTTTGATTGTAGCTGTTCAAGCAATTTGAGGACTGCCGTCTGATGAACTTCGCTGTATTCAAGGTCAGTTTCATTGTAAACTAGCAAAGCTGTTGGATCCAATCGAGCAACCGTCCTAAATGCCAATTCAATATAGTCTGAACCTACAAACTTCAACCAGACATCTTTTCGTAATTCTGATCGACCATTTTTTAGTTCTAATCCCTCATTGACTACATCCCATGAGTGCATTTTTCCAGCATAACGTTTGACGATGGTTTGGAGATGATTTGTTAATATGTTTTTGGCATTTTGATGATCTAGTTTTTCTTCTAACCATTGAGGCAATGATAGATGCCAAACTAACGGGTGCCCTCGTAATAGCATTTTGTTCGTAGATGCAAATTTTGCGAAATAGTCAGTCCCTCTAAAATCAAAATTACTAGCAGTTGGCTGGGTTTTATTCCAATAAAATCCGGCAACAACCATATCACATTCTCGAATGAAACTGGATTTAAATTTTAAATTTTTGTCAAAATTCTGTCGATCTGCTTGGGGAAAAGCTCCATATATTAGTCCTTTAGCCCTCGCTCTCTGTTTGAGAGAATTTTTACCTACTACTTGAAAAGTTCGCTGCTTACTGTTTTTAATCTTATTTCTATTTTCTAATGTATGAAATAGATAACTTAGCACTTTAAAGTTATTTGTCAATAAAATAGCGGTAGTAATAATAGCACCAATACCTATTCTCAATGCTTGCCGTCTGGATATTAATCGATTTCGAGAAAATTTGATAGTTTTAAGTAATTTCATGTCTTGTCAAGAGTAAAAATATCTTATCTGTTCAATTAAAATTTCAAGTACTTAATAGTTATTTAGTCTGTTTATCGAACCTTTTTCCCTTGAAAAACTCTTTGTTTTAGTACTCGATATAAAAATAATGGATTACCCACGATGTATCTTTCCCATAGTTTCATCGGTTCGGTAATTAATCTTGTCAACCATTCAAAACCATTATCAGTTAGCCATCTTGGGCCACGAGCTACGGCACCAGTATAAAAATCTAAACAAGCACCTAGTGGTAAGAAAACACGAGCTTCAATCCGATCTGAATTATCTAAAATCCAGCGTTCCTGTAATGGCATCCCAAACCCAATATATAGAACATCAGGTTTGAATTGATTAATTTTTTCGATTACTGCATCATTCTCACGACCATTTTTATCAAAGTAACCATGATGTCCGGTGACGGACAAATTGGGTGCGATGGCTTTTAACTTCTTGATTGCTTTTTCTGTTATACCTGGTTCACCAGCGAGTAAAAACAAAGAAATATTTTTTTGTTCGCAAGCTAATGCTAAATTTTCGATGTAATCGGGGCAAGTCATTCGATGTATAGATTCAATTTCATAGCCCAAAATCTTTGCGCCAAATATTACACCGATCCCATCACAAAATACTAAGTCAGCCTTGTTGATAAAATTACGATACCAAGGAAACTGACAGGCAAAATTCATCCCTCGCACATTTGTATGCGCTATGATTGTTTTTTTGTCAATACTTCCTGCTGCTACGATATATTCGATTAATTCTCGAACTGTTAACTTATGAAATCTGGTGTCTAAGATATTTATTTCGGGGAAATTTCGCATTTTTGATAAATTTTAAATAAACAAACTATAGTAATTAATTTTTAGTTAATTGCCTCAACTTAAGACAGATTGGTAAATATCGGATAAGTTAACAAAATAATTGCCAATATCTAAAGATCTAACACTCTCCCTGGCATTTTCACCTAATTGCTGCTTTAATTGTCGATCGAGGATTAGGGATTGCATGGCTATTGATAGCCCTTGAATATCCCCAGGCTCTACCAGTAAACCATTCTTGCCAGAAATAACCAACTCAGGTATCCCACCCACTGGTGTCGTAATCGGAGCCAAGCCCCAACTCATTGCTTCAAGCAATGCCATTGGTAATCCTTCGTTGTAAGAAGGCAATACAAATATATTTGCTTTACTTAACAGCTCATCTCGTTGCTGTTCGTCTACCCAATCCAAAATATGAATATATTCACTTAAATTGAGTTTTTCAATTATATCTCTAGCTTTTTGTCCTTCCCCATCTCCTGCGATAACTAAATTTGCGCTTTGCCTGCAATCCATTGGCATTGTCGCAAAAGCATCAATTAAATCAAAAGCTCCTTTCCGTTCGCCAATTCGCCCTAAAAACAAAAAATTGACTTTTCCGTCATCGATCCGTCTGGTGATTTCGAGCGGAAATCTCACTGGATTTGGTAAAATAATTACTTGTTTTGCCTTCAGTCCCAGGTTCTCCATGTAGAATTTTTGCCAACTATGTGATAGGACAATAAATCGAGTCGATCTACAAAAAGCCCAACTTAGTCCAATTTTGAGAACCTTTGGCAAATTGGCATAGAATACATGAAACTCAGCACTATGAGTATGAATAATTACTGGTTTGCGTAGCAACCAGACGATGATGGTCGTAACTGCTTGACGGAAAGCACTGCCTCTCTCTGAAACATGAATATGTACAACATCTAGATCTTGCCTCAAAATTCTCCAGCACAACACGCCTAGAGCCTGAACAAAAATTAATACTTTATGTATTGTCGATCCATTTGGTAAAGTAGCTACATGGCTAATTTTAATTTGATCATCAGCCTGTTTCAAGATTGCTTTCTCAACAGAGACTATCCCGCCTTGCCGATCTAAACCTTCTCCTAACATTAGAACTCTGATTGTATTCATAGCCAATTTGTTTGCTGTGGGGATAGTTAATTAATTCAGTCTTGTCTATTCAAAGAAAATGAAATTAAATTTTTGTCATTCAACACTCATCATGGGAAAATTAGACTCTATTCTTGTTTCAAAACTAACTTACGACTTCTAATTGATGGCAGCGAATAAAGGGAGAAAAACATTGATACCTGCATTGTCCATAAAAAGTTATTTTGAATTATTAGTGAACTTTCAGTTAAGTTAGATAGAACGATATAGAAGAGAAATAGTATTGGCCAGAAGGCATCTGCTGTCTTTCCTGTTCTAGCATATACTATTGCTTTTTTAACGCTGACAATAAAGTTGACTAAATAGATCGAAAGTCCCACAAAGCCAAGCTCAAGACAAAGATCTAAATAACCATTATGACCATTCGGCATTTTAAAACTTGAGGCGTGCCAGATTGCGGCAGATGGTCCCTCTAACTCTCTCCAAAATGCTCCAAATCCATATCCAAATAGCGGCTTTTTCCAGATCATATCTAGCATTAATGGCCAAAAATCGGTACGACCAGTTAGTGTCAAACTTTTACCGAAACCACCGACAATTTGCTCTGCATTAGCTATAAATAATGAATACAAAACTAATACAACTGATGATATTGCAATTAACACTGGAATCATCACTAGATAGTTCCAGCGGATAACATGCAGCATGACAAACACAAGCAACAAAATTATGAGATTAACTAAAGGTGATGACGATTTGGAGAGAATTAGCAATCCAACTGACCCAGCAAGCATAGTCCAGAAAATCCATTTTTGCTTTGCTGCTGTTAGTGCTAAGAGTAAAAATACAAGAATACTAGGAACCATAATTTTACCGAGCACATTCTTGTGATTGTAAATTCCTCTCCAAGCTCCAGCATGAAGGTTGCCCATTATTCCATAAAAGGGTAATACTATAGCCAAAAAATAGCTTGTAACTACAATTATCCCAAATATCCAGCCAAATAAATGTAACTGTTCTTTTAAACTATAACGACTGGCGAGATACAATGAGAACATCATCGTGCCAGTCAAAGCAATCACACGAGTCCTGGTTAGATCTGGTAAAGATGACCAAAATACCGAAGATATAGCTAATCCTAATAGGATCCAAAATAACCAACTCTTTAGAACTATTGAAATTACTTTTTTCCATCTTAATAGCAATAATACAAAAATAACAACATAGGTTGCTGAAAGTATATTAACAATTAATGGTACCTCAGGAGTTGTATCTGGAAATTCGCCTTCGCTATAACCATTAGTAAAAAACACTAATAATGGTCCCCCAGAACAATGTATAAAAGAGATAATGATAAATATTTTCTCAATTAGTATTAATAGTTTCCTGATAGCTATAGAGTTGCTCATAGAGATAGTCTTTCATTTTGGGTATAACAATCTTTACTTTTAGTAAAAGGCTATTTCATTGACTTTTGATACGTTGCTACTGTTTGTTTGGCAATATTTGACCAGGCTAAATCTTGTTGACAGCGAGCCAATAGTTCCTGTCGCATCTGTTCTTGCAAGGGGAGATCGCTCAATAGTCGAATAATAGCTTCCGCTAGCGCAGGGGCGTTTCTTGGCGGCACAAGTAGCCCCTCTCGCTCGTGTCTGATGACCTCAGATAAACCGCCGACATCAGAGGCAACTATCGGTGTGCCGATTCCATAAGCGATGGCAGCTACCCCACTTTGAGATGCTTCGATATAAGGAAGAATAGATAGTGTACTTCTTTGAAACAACGTGGCTATTTCATCCGATCCAATAAATCGATTCAGAATTTCAAACCGACTGGCATCATAACCTGCTGGAAAATATTGCTCGATATTTTCGCCGCGTCCAGCAATAATTAGCTTAATGTCTGGAATCCTCTCGGCAACTAGTGGAATTGCTTCTATCAAATATTTGAGACCTTTGTAAGGCCAAATCCTGCCCATGAATAGTAGTGTATGTGGATCTCTAACTACAGCATTTTGATTTTTTGCCAACCGCTGAAAAAATGTGCCAAGTTCTCCATGTGGAATGACATTTAATCTCTGTTCAGGTACGTTGAACTGCTCGATCATCACATTTTTGAGATGATTTGCATGAATGATAATCTGTTGAGAACGGTGGAAGGCAATTCGCCGAGTATATTCAGAACCAAAGACACTCTGTTTATCGCCAGGGTGCCGAAATACATCATGAATTGTTGTCACGAGTGGTGGCATTTTATTCATCATTAGAGTGAGATCGTACCAAGGATCGTTCGTTTCTTGAACATGCAATACATCTGGCTGGATGTCTCTAATAATCTCGATCATTTTAGCCATTGAGGATATATTGCGGGGGTCTCGCATCCGTGGCTTTTCAAAACTAATCGTGCGGATTTTGGGGTCGAGAGCATCTCGACAGACTGTAAATACTTTTTCTGGTTGAATAAGAGTTAACTCAACATGTTTTACAAGACTATTTGCTAATTCGATTGTGTAATCTTCAAAGCCAAAATGTAACAAAGCAACTTTTATCATGAAATTTTCCTCGATTTACGAAAAATGATTAAACCAGCAAAACATACGTAGGCAAAAGATGCGACTAATAAAGTCAGTAAAAAGTCTAGATGGATTTGCTCCAGTAGAAAAAAGACGATCGACATTAATAAACTAATTAATAACGGACGATAAAGAATCTTTAATAGTTGGAGATGAAACAGGCGACTGTACACAAAATACATCATCACACTAAAGTTGGTGATACATATTGATAATGTCATAAATGCCGCACCTATTAATTTGTATTGATAAATTAAGAGTATTCCGGTCAAACTGCCCACCAGTGTGGTGATCACAACTTCAATTAAATTTAATTTTTCTAATCCATTGGCAATTAGTAAATAGCTAAACGATCGAGAAAAAGCTGCTGTAATTAGTGACATCGAAATGATCTGAAGCACAATTGCTTCTTTGGCAAAATCAGGGCTATCATAGATGAATAATAGTAATCGATCCCCAGTGAAAATCATCCCAACTAAAAAAGGCAAGCTAATAGATAGCAAGATTTCAATCACATTTTCTGTTGCCTTGCGCTGTTTCTCCTTTCCTTCCGCTACTGCTTTTGACATGCCGGGAAAAGCTGCTAAAGCGACACTACTAGAAACTATATAATATGGTTGGAGCAATTGACCGATGGCACCATAAATACCAACCAGAACCTCGCTGCCCAGCAGGGAAAGAATTAATATATCAATTCTACTTGCAATAATACCAATTCCTTCGATCGCAAAAAACGTTCTAGCAGTACCGATTGTCTTCCAGATAAAATCTCGATCTATCTGCCACACTGGTTTAACTATCCCGATCAGTAATAACCATTGAATTATCAAAATTAAGGTTTCTGATATAACTAAGATGCCGATAACATCAGTTACTCCGTAATCTAATTGAATGATTCCAATGATTGCCAACAACCGCAAAATATAAACGGGTACTGTCGAAATTGCAATGAGGTGCATTTTCTCTTGTGATTGAAAAATTGCCTCTGTAATATTAGATAGGGCAAATGGGATAATCATCACTGCCGCTATGTAACAAATCGAAGAAGTTTTCTCATTGTAGGGTAAGATAAATACTAGGATTGTCATCGAAATACATCCGAGTATTCCAAATGCTAATTGCAATAAAGTACCACTGACTAAATAGACTGGTGTTATTTCGGGATTGCGGCTAAGTTCTCTCGTAAATAAAGTTTTAAATCCTTGTGAAGCAAGATTGACAAAGATATAGTAGTAGTTAATAGCTAATAAGTATTGACCCAATGCTTCAGCCCCCAACGTCCGAGCAATAGCGGCAGTTAATACAAAGGTTGCAATACCTTGTGTTAATCTATTCGCTAGCAGGGAAATCGAATTAAGAGTTAATTTTTTTTGGTCTGAGATCGGGGGCATACTTTTTTGATAAACCTGGAATTACTCGATCGACAAATGATAATTTGCTTGTGCTTTGTCGATACAAAGTTTTAATTTTTCAGCTAACGATTGGACATGAGGTTCTAACAGTAACTCGTAGTGAGGTGCCGCAATCGAATAGATTTCGACGTTTCCAGCCACCAGATCTCGCCATCCCAGATCGGGAGAAAGTGCTTGATTTGGAGGCTGGATTTGGCAACGAAATAAAGTCAAGTTTCCAGGATACGGTTGCGTTTGGTAATCATCACTAGCTTGTAGATTAGCATCAAAGACATCTATATATGCCGGAGGGAGAGAATTATTCCATTCTCCAATCATATAGTCTCTGAAATTTCCTTTATAAATAGATCTATATTTAATTCGATCGATAATATATCTAATCCGCCCTTTTGAATTTAGCAGCGAGAGATTATATGCATGAATTTTGATTAGCTCGCTAAATGATGGTGATTGATAGGGGACAAATGTCGGGGAAAGGCGATCGAGCAGCGCGAGCAAAGCTACTTTTTCACCTTGACGATAAAGCTGTTGAGCGATCTCATATACTACCAAGCCAGCAAAGGAATAACCTACTAAAAAATAAGGACCATTCGGCTGAATTGTCTTCATTTCCACGATGTAGTGTGCAGCCATATCTTCGATGCTCCGCAGCGGAACTTCTTTCCCATCCAAGCCTAATGATTGTATCCCATAAACGGTCTGATCCTTGCCTAAATAAGCTGCCAAATTATAATACTCTAGGACATTGCCACCAATGGGATGAACGCAAAATAATGGTGGTTTTGTGCCACCAGATTGAATTTGGACTAAGGAAGAGTATGGCGCAGACCAGCCTTCTTGACGAAGAATATTTGCGAGTTGTTCGATTGTTTGGGCTTCAAATAGAGTAGCTAATGGGAGGTTTTTGTCCCAGACTCGCTCGATTTCGCTGAATAAGCGAATAGCTAAAAGGGAGTGACCGCCTAATTCAAAGAAATTATCAGTAATACTAATCGCGCGAACACCTAAAACTTGTTGCCAGATTTTGATAAGTTGAACTTCAAATTCGTCTCTAGCAGCCACAAAATTAGGAGTGGATTCTTCTCTATTTAGATCGGGTGCTGGTAGTGCGCGGCTATCTATTTTACCATTAGCTGTTAGGGGTAAAGTTTTCAGCATCACAAATGCTGATGGCATCATATAATCTGGTAGTTGCTGTTTGAGAAATTGGCGCAGTTGGCTAGTTGTGGGAATCTTGCTCTGTTTGGGTACACAATAGGCAACTAATCGTTTATCGCCGGGGATATCTTCTCTGGCGATAACTACAGTTACTTGGATTTCGGGATGTTTGTCAAGCACTGCGGCGATTTCGCCCGGTTCGATCCGGACACCCCGAATCTTGATTTGACGATCGATCCGACCGAGAATTTCTAGTGTACCATCGGGAAGATATCTACCGCGATCGCCTGTTAGATAGATGAGGTCGTCTTGGGCATCAGCTCTAAATGGATTATTGATAAACTGGGACTGATTTGCTGCCGAGCCATTGAGATAGCCGTTGGTGCGGAATGGTGTCCGAATGGCAATTTCGCCAGTTTCACCAATGCCGCAGACTTGACGATCTGGTTTAAAGAGTAATGCTTGGGTTTGGGGTAATGTTCTACCTACGGGTTGGATGCCAGCGCGGATATTTTGGGGCAGTCTATAGTAACATTTCGCGAGTGTTGTCTCGGTTGGGCCATAAAGATTGATGATTTCTCCAGCGGCGGGGAATGTTTTGCGCCATTGGTGAATTAGGGTATCTCGGAGCGGTTCGCCTGCAAAGAAGATCCGGCGCAAAGTTCGGAGTGATACACCTGGGGGGACATTCATCAGCCAGGATTGGGCGAGAGTGGGGACGGTGTGGAGGATCGTAATCTGCTGGCTTTCCATCCAGGGTAAAATTCTTCCAGGGGTAAGATCTTCAGTACTTGAGGGCAAGCATAAGGTTGCGCCGCTGGTGAGTGGGAGGAAGATATCTCTAAGTACTACGTCAAAAGATAAACCAGTGAGCTGTGCAGCACGATCTTCCGGTACGATCGAGAATGTCTCCCGTTGCCAATGGAGGAAGTGGGCTAATCCTTGATGTGTACCTAAAACTCCTTTGGGTACGCCTGTTGTGCCTGATGTAAAAAAGATGTATGCGGCGGCATCGAGTGGTAGGGTGATCGGTGCCGGATTTGGGTCAAGAATTGGCTCTGGGCAGCTCGTTTTCCCTGTATCGGGGTTGATAGTCAAAATCTCGAAATCTGCGCCGAGATTGACGATTCTCGAACCGAGAGGCTCCGCCAACGAACCTTCTGTCCCAACAGCTAAGAGATATTTAGCTTTGGCGGTAGACAGCATTAGTTGCTGCCTAGCTGCTGGCAGATTGGGATCGAGGTTGAGCAGTACGCCGCCGCTGATGAGTACGCCGAGCATACTGGCGATCAGTCCAAAACTGCGATCGCCAGAAACTGCTACAGTGTTACCGATCGAGAGATTGTTCGCGCTCAATATTTGGGCGATATTTTGAGCTGCTGTGGCTAATTCTTGATAAGTCCAGGTGCGGGCAGCTTGAATGATGGCAGCTTGGTTCGGTGTTTGGGTTGCCCAATTGGTGAAGGTAGTGGTAATTGGGACAAATTCCGGCTGGAGTAAAGCGATCTGAGGATTGGGCAGGAAAGCTTGAGCTGCGGGAGTAACGAGAGAATATGATTGGATTTGGCGATCGGGATTAGCAACGATTTGGGTCAGGAGTTGCTCGAATTGGGCGAGCATTTCGACCATTCTGGCTGGTGCAAATAAGTCGGTATTGTAGGCGAGATCGAAATGGATTTGGCGATCTTGTTCTTTAACGTAGAGAGTTAGGTCAAATTTAGAATTAGCTTCAGCAATGGCGATTGGTGCTACCGTCAGTCCATCGAGATCCAAGTTTAGATCCTCAATGTTGAGCATATTAAATAATACTTGAAATAAGGGATTGCGACTGAGATCGCGGCGGGGGTTGAGTTCTTCGATCAGTTTTTCAAACGGAACATCTTGATGACTGTAGGCACCTAGTGCAATTTTGCGGACGCGCCCTAGTAATGCTTGGAAACTGGGATTGCCAGATAAATCGGCATTTAATAATAAGGTATTGATAAAAAAGCCAATTAAGCTTTCTACTTCGGTGCGATTGCGGCAAGCGATCGGCGAAGCAATGATAAAATCTTCTTGTCCGCTATGGCGGGACATGAGCATTTGGAATGCTGCGAGGAGCGTCATAAACAGCGTAGTGCCCTCCTGACGACAGAGAGCCTTGAGATCTGTGGTGAGCTTGGGGGATAGACTTATGCTGGTAATTGCACCAGCATAAGTCTGAATTGCCGGACGGGGATAATCTGTTGGTAATTCTAAGACGGGATTGACATTGACTAGCTGTTGTTTCCAGTAGTCGAGTTGCTGGGCGATAACTTCGCCAGAAAGCCACTCACGCTGCCATACAGCATAGTCTGCATACTGAATTTGGAGGGGGAGTAAGGGATTGGGTTTGTGAGCTGAGAAGGCATTGTAGACTTGTCCCAATTGCTGCCAAAATAGTCCCATTGACCAAGCATCGGAAGTAATATGGTGCATCGTCGCCAGAAAAATATGCTGGTTGGGTGCTAATTGGACTAAGCAACAGCGCAACATCAAATCAGTGGCTAGATCGAACGGTTTTCGACTAGCTTGATAGAGATATGCTTGGACTGATGCTTGTTGCTCGGTGGGTGGGGACTGCTGGAGATCGAGGATCTCTACTTTTACTGGAGTAGGTGGATTGATGACTTGGATTGGATTGCCATCTACCGTGAGATAATTAGTACGGATCGCTTCATGTTGGACGACAATCGCATCGAGAGCTTGTTGGAGGATCTGAACATCCAAGGTGCCTGCCAACTTTACAGCTTCAGGAATGTTGTAGGAAGAGCTATTTGGTTCGATCCGATCGAGAAACCACAATCTTTGTTGAGCGAAAGACAATGGCAAATCTTGATCGCGAGAAACAGTTGGAATCGGTTCTACTGTCGATCCGATCCCTTCGCCTTGATGTAAAAAGGTAATAATTTCCGCTTTGCGATCTGCGAGTGCCGATCGCAATCGAGGTGTAAGAGCATCATTAGGTGCCTTACATTTGAGCTTTTCACCATCGGTAGAAAGCTGAATGCCGAGTAGACGTAGTTCGGATAATAATTCTAGTGTACTCATATTTCGATCTCCTCCATCTCACCCACTATTTCGACGGAACTCTGTTGACTACTATCTTTGAACCAGATCGATGTATCGATGCGGCTGGCTAATCCGGCAATTGTCGGTTGCTCGAATAATGATTGCAGTTGAATGTCAATTGCAAATGCTTGACGAGCACGAGAAATAACTTGAGTCGCTAATAAAGAATGCCCACCCAGCTCGAAAAAATCATCATTAGTGCCAACTTTATCGATTCTCAGCACTTGCATCCAGATCTGGGCGAGGGTAATTTCGGTGGGTGTTGAAGGAGCGACAAAGCTAGTCTGGAGCTGAAAACTACCGGAATCGGGGGCAGGTAGAGCTTTGCGATCGATCTTACCGTTTGGAGTTAGGGGTAATGCTGGGAGGATCACCATCGCCGAGGGGAGGAAATAATCGGGTAATTTCTGTTGCAGAAATTGCCTCAATTCGCCCGGAATTGGAGCTGTTAAGGCTTGAGGATTGGCGACAAGATACGCTACCAAGCGACGATCTCCAGGGAGATCTTCTCTAATAATTACTGTTGCTTGAGCGACGGTGGGATGTTGACAGAGCAAGGATTCGATCTCGCCTAGTTCGATTCTAAAGCCGCGTAGTTTGACTTGAAAATCCGCTCTGCCCAAGCATTCAATCTTGCCATCAGGTAAATACCGCGCTAAGTCACCTGTCTGATAAATTCGAGCGGCGGGATGATGGCTAAATAGATTGGGGATAAATTTATCTTTAGTTAAATTCGGTTGTTGCCAATAGCCGCTAGCTAATCCCACGCCACCAATATATAGTTCACCAGGAATGCCGATCGGTAATGGTTGCAGCTCTTCGTCTAGAATATAAATCTCGGTATTGGCGATCGGTCTGCCGATCGGGATCCGCTGTTCAGCTCCGGTAATCTGGTAAACTGTAGACCAAATTGTTGTCTCAGTTGGGCCATACATATTCCAAACAGCGGCACTTTTGGCAAGTAATTGAGCTGCCAAGTCGCTGGTAATTGCTTCGCCCCCACAGAGGATTTTTAGCTGTCGATTACCTACCCATTCCGCTTCGAGTAAGAGCCGCCAAGTTGAGGGGGTAGCCTGCATGATCGTAATTCCAGCATCCTCAATCGTAGCTGCCAATTTACGCCCATCCATGCCATCTTCGCGACTGAGTAATACTACCCGCGCGCCGACAGTGATTGGTAAGAAAATTTCCAGTACCGCAATATCAAAGGATAGCGTCGTCACAGACAAGAGAATATCTGTTGCCGTCATCCCTGGTTGCTGTTGCATCGAAGTCAGGAAATTTACCACGCCGCGATGTAAGACTTCGACTCCCTTGGGTTTACCTGTAGAGCCGGAAGTATAGATGATGTAGGCAATATTGTCAGGACTAATCTCGACTTGTGGCGCAGTTGTCGAAGATTGAGCGATTTTGTCCCAATCTGTATCGAGACAAACTCGCTGTTTAACCTGAGTCGGTAAGTGTTCGATTAAAGGCTGTTGAGTTAACAGCACATTAATTTGAGCATCTGCGAGCATATACTCGATCCGATCGAGTGGATAATGAGGATCGATCGGCACATAGGCTGCACCTGCTTTGAGAATGCCCAGCAATCCAACTACCATCGCCAGAGAACGCTCGATGCAAATCCCGACAAAGGTTTCCGGTTGCACGCCCAAATCAATCAGATAATTGGCGACTTGATTTGCTTGCAGATCTAGCTCGGCATAGGTGAGCTGTTGTCCTGCATACACCACAGCCACAGCATCAGGAGTCAATTTAACTTGCGTCTCAACTAACTGATGTAGACATTGTGTATCGGGATAATCCGCCTGAGTCGCATTCCAATCTACCAGTAACTGTTGTCTCGCCGCTGTTGTCAGCAGGGGTAATTGGGAAATTAACTGTTCGGGATTAGCGATGATGCCCAGCAACAACGTTTCAAATTCGGACAGATGCCGCCGAATTGTTGATCGATCGAATAAATTGGTATTATACTGACACTCCAAGACGATCTTGTCACTAAGTTCTACCGCATTGATAAATAGCTCAAACGTCTCAAACTCACGCGGGTTGAGATGACTAGATAGCTCCAATCCGCTAAATAACTGACTATTACTTGCCGCAGCTCTGTCTAGATTAAACATAATCGGCACTAGCGGAATCCGGCTCGGATCTCGCGGTAGAGCTAATTTACTCACCAGGCTACCAAAGGTAAATTGTTGGTGTTCATAAGCATCTAGAATAGTCGATCGACGCTGTTGTAAATAGTCTGTAAACGAACGTTTGGGATCGATTTGACTTCGTAGCGGTAATAAGTTGGTACAGTGTCCTACCAGCCGATCTTGCCCTGAGGCAACTTGCCCACAAGCAGGAATGCCGACGACTAAATCGGACTGCCCCGTCAGGCGATGCAGCAACACCTCAAATCCCGCCAGGATCGTCGTCGCAAAACTACAACCAAATTTTTTACCGAGTTGTTTCAATCCCTCGCCGACTTCAGCATCCAGATCATAATCTTCCCGCGCTGCATTGAACGTGCGGAATGGTGGGCGGGATCGATCGGTGGGAAAATCAACTACAGGCACAGCATCGGCAAACTGTGTCAACCAGTATTGTTCAGTTTCAACGGCATCAGGCTGTTGTGCTGCGGCAATTTCGGCAATCGCATAGTCACTAAATTTTTCAGCAACTGGCAGATTTGGATTAATGCCCTGAGCTTGAGCCGAATATAACGCGCCCAAATCTTCGATCAGAATCGTCCAAGACCAACCATCACAGATGATATGGTGGGCATTGAGCAGTAGTAAATGCTCTTGCTGTGCTAATTTGATAATTTGTGCCCGAAATAGGGTTCCTTGCTCGATATTGAAAGGCTGGTTGAGATCTTGCTTGACGATCTGGGCTAACTGAAAATCTCGTTCTGGTGGTGGTAGGGGAGTAAGATCGATCGTCGGAATATCGATCGGTAAATCGGCAATAATACAGAGTGATTCGCCGTTTGAGCTGAAGGTGGTTCTAAGTGATTCGTGCCTGCTGACTAATTGTTGGAGAGCCGATGCTAGAGCCGATTGATTGAGCGTTCCAGTCAATCGGAATGACTGAGATAAATTGTAAGCACAATTAGCCGCGTCACCCATTTGAACAGACAGCCAAATTTCCGTTTGAGAGGGAGTTGCTGGTGCCGTGAGTAGCAATTCTCCATCCGCAAATGGATCGAAATCAACAGCCAGGAAGTTAGAGTGGGAATCGATCGAGATTGAGTTAGTATTCATTGGATTAGATAGCTTTAAAATAAATATAGGTTTTAAAAATGTCTTTCAATCTAATTTTTGATCGATAATCTAACTTGAAAGTTGTGGCTTGGGCTTAAGGAAATTTCGCGTCGGCACTTCGATGAAATGATATGTCAACGCTGCTACAAGTAGAGATATTGGGATGAATAGAGCTAGAGCTAATAAACAGCTATCTAGATCGAAATCACTACCAAATGCGCTATGAAATTTGTACATCCAGAATGTTTCCAAGCACTCGATCAGACACCAATGCACCATGTAAATTGAATAAGAAATCTTCCCCAAATATAACATTGGCGGAGAATTCAATATTTTCGATACAAATCCATTGGTTGAAATAGATAAGGATATAATCAGCAGTGAGAATGCTGGTAGCGTCAACCAATCAAAAGTTACCCGCCGCCGAATCCCTATGTGCATCAGAAATACAACCAGGATCGTAGATATAATCTCCAGTAAATTAAAATTTAGATAATTCTGATATTTTCCCCATTGATAAACTTTGTAAGTAATAATCCCCAAGACACATTCTAGAGCGCATCTCGCGATCGACGGAATGCCAATAATTGATTCTAGTGTACCTCTCGTAACTTTGATTAAGATCAAGAGCAGAATCAATGTGACAATATAAACAATCCAGTCAGTTTTAGGTTTGGTTTTGAGCAGCGCAAACAAGATAAATGGAAAGATACAGTAAATCAAAAATTCGACACTAATCGACCAGGCAGGCTCATTCCAACTACTTTTACACCATAATAGCGGCGGACAATTGAAGTCAAAAGCTTGGAGCATAAACACATTGGCAAACAGAGCCGTGATATTAAACTTCCCTGTAAATGCTGAAAAATTTGGCAAGGATAATTTTAATAATTCTAAGCCAAATAATATTGCTAGTGTAAATAGATGCAGTGGATAAACCCTGGCAAATCGAGCACGAAGATAGCCCCAGTAATTAGCTTTGTTCACACCCAAACAAAAACTATTTAGATAGACATGGGTCATGATAAACCCACTCAGCATAAAGAATAAATCGACAAATAAATATCCATCCCGAAAAAAGCGAGTGTAGCGTGATATAAATATCCCTGCTTCAGGTAAAGTTGAATAAGCAAAATGAAGGATCACCACGACTATTGCCGCAATACCGCGTAGAGATGTCAGTGTACCGATTTGCTTATTCATGAGTTTGTACCTGCAAATACTTACCCGCTCGATCCGGATCGGGAATAAACCAAGCTGGGTTGCCCTGACGATCTCGACCTAATTTTGCTCCAGGTTGTGGAGGTTGATTTTCGAGGGTAGGCGCGATATTACGAGGCGGTTCGAGATCGCCATTGAGTGCAATCTTCGATACTGGTTGTCGATCTGATGAATCTAATAAACCAGATGTTTGCAGCTCGGCGATACACTCTTTAAAAGCTGTCATCACGACTGCCAGATCGCCGTCAGTATGGGCTGTCGTCAAGAAACAAGGACGACGATCGTAGATATGAATTCCGTTCAATCGCATCAAGTAAAATAACAAATCTCCAGCTAGGAAATTGGGCGGATATTTGACCATAAATAGCGAACCAAAATTATGGGCGGTAAATGGTACGCCTACCTGCTGGAAATAAGCCATCAATTCGGCGACAAATCGATCGGTCTTGGCATTAAGCTGTTGTTGTAAACTAGCACCACTCTGTTTGAGATGTGTGAGTACTGCTTTGGCGGCGGCGAGGGCGAGGGGATGACGGACAAATGTACCTGCAAAATAAGTTACTCCCACCTCTGGAATCGAGTCATCGCCAAATTGCCAGTAGCCACCATCGAGGGCGTCCATATATTTGGAGGTACCCGCAATTACGCCAATCGGCAATCCGCCGCCGACGATTTTGCCATAGGTAGCGATGTCGGCTTTGACTCCAAAGTGTGCCTGTGCGCCGCCAGGATGAATCCGAAATCCTGTAACAACTTCGTCAAAAATTAACGCGATCCCAGCTTCCTGGGTAAATTCGCGCAGTTGGTGGAGTAATTCGCGTGGCTGGTATTCAGGAGATCGACTTTGGACGGGTTCGACCATCACCGCCGCTAATTCATCCGCCCGACTCCTAAGAATATCGAGTGCGTCGGGCGCGTCGTAATCAATCACCAGAATATTGGCGACCATTTCAGGTGGAATGCCTGGAGCCGCAGGAATCGATCGCAATTGCTTGGTACCGCGCACGACAACTTCATCTAAAATGCCATGATAAGATCCGGCAAAAATGGCGATTAAATCTCTCCCTGTGACCGTTCGGGCGATCCGCATCGCTCCCAGTACAGCTTCCGAGCCAGTATTGCAGAAGGCGGCTCGATCGAAATTAGTCAGTTCGCACATCAATTTGGCAACCTCGCCGACTAAGGGAGACTGTGGCCCAATTTCCATACCGAGTTGGAGTTGAGTGGTAATTGCTGAGGTGACAAATGCTGGCGACCACCCAAATAGATTCAAGCCAAAGCCACTAACTAAATCGACATACTCATTACCATCGATATCCCAGAGCTTCGAGCCACTGGATCGATCGACTACAATCGGATATACCATCTCCTTGATCGTGGGATTAAAGCCCGACACTGTGCGCGGATCTGCGAGATAAGCTCGATGCGCTGCCGCAAACTGTTTGGATTTCTGCGTCCGCTGAGTATATTTAACAATAATTTTGTCCAGATGAGCGCGTTGTCCATCGGTCAGGGTTTTAGCTTGGTTTTTAGCTGCATTTGGTAACTCGATCCGACTGCGTAATAGTTCGTGAGTCTGGGCGGAAGGAGGAGCTACAGTACTAATCACCACAGGGGCTTCAGATTTGATATTTTGGCGCGAATTACCATGCTCAGGCTCAATTGCGGGGGTTGGTGCCGAGGAATGATGCTGACCCAATAAAGCTAGTTGTTGAGCCATTAATTGTAACTGCTGACCGATGACAGTTTCTACCAAACTCGATCCAGCTAGTTGGGGTGTAATCGTCGGGGAAACGTTGACGGGGCGATGATGATTGTCATTGTGTGGCAGAACTGGGACAGCGGCGATGATCGGAGTGACAATTGCGGGAGCAACTGGTACCACTGGCACTGGCAAAACATCTGCTGGTAACGTCGCGATCAGAAAATTGGCGAATGTGTCGAAAGTAGGATAAAGTTCGAGCAACTGTCGGAGTGTGACTTTGACTCGAAACTTTTTCTTGAGCGCGATCCCAATTTGAGTGAGCGATAAAGAATCTAGCCCCATTTCGAGAAATGTTGTCGATTCAGCTACATTAATCATTTCCAGCCCTGATGTTGCTGCAAAAATTTCTTTCAGGAGGTCAATCAGCAAACGATTTGGTGCTTCTGTCTTCAACATGGGTAACGATGGCTGAGGTTGCGGCTGCGATGTAGATGCTCGATCGATAACTGACGAATCAGGTGAATGATGATTGTGATGGGGGAGTGAATCGATCCAAAAACGTTGGCGTTCAAAGGGATATGTCGATAGGGGCACTCGCCGGCGAGTTTCATGTCGATCGAATTTGTCCCAATTGCTGGTAGAGCCTACTTCTTGGTTAATGGCAACACCTGCCAACCAGAGTTGTCCGACAGCTTGGAGTAAGACTTTCCACTCATTTTCTGGCGCATCATTCAGGGAAGAAATAGCGATTTGCTGCTGGAGATCTTTGGCTTGTTGGCGGGCTAGAGTCGCTGTGGTTGATCGAGGGCCAACTTCCAGCAATACCCGCTCTGGCTGCTGCCAAATTGTTTGAATTCCTGGTGCGAATTTAACCGTCTGGCGGATCTGCGTTGCCCAGTATAGTGGATTAGTTGCTTGCTGATCAGTGATCCAATCACCAGTAACTGTCGAAACAAATGGAATTTGGGGCGGTGATAGTTTCACCTGTCCGACTAAATTGGCAAATGGATCGATCATCGGATCCATCATTGATGAGTGAAAAGCGTGAGAAGCATGTAGTAACCGACAGACAATTTCTTTGTCAGTTAACTGGGCTTGTAAGCTCTCGATCTCTGCTGTTGGGCCAGATACGACGCATAGCGTGGGGCTATTAATTGCCGCAATCGTCAGATTGCCGCTCAAATGAGCCTCAATTTCGGCGGCTGGCAACCGCACCGACAGCATCGATCCGCGTGGTAAATCCCACATCAATTGACTGCGAGTTGCGACCAGTTTCAAGGCATCTTCTAAACTAAATACGCCCCCCAAACAAGCAGAGACAAATTCGCCAATACTATGTCCGATTGTCGCAGTGGGAATCACGCCCCAGCTTTGCCATAGTTGGGCGAGAGCGTATTCAGTGATGAATAGAGCGGGCTGGGTAAAACAGGTTTGCGCCAAGGTAATTGCCGCCGCTTCTATATCCGTCGTGGGATAGATAATCGATCGAATGTCCACACCCATCAATGGCTCTAGGACGTTGGCACAGCGATCGATTATTTCTCGATAAACAGGTTCATCACGATAGAGATTTATGCCCATGTTCACGTATTGCGAACCTTGTCCAGGAAACATAAATACGACTTCGGGATTTCGGACTTTTCGTTCGCGCGAGATTGTCCGGCGAGACTCACTCGACAGTGCTGGTAGCGCATCTGCGACATTTTCACAAACGACACAACTGCGATAATTAAATTCTTTGCGTCCGTGTCGGAGCGTATAGGCGACATCGGCAAGATCGAGATCGGGATTGGACTTTAGATGTGCCTGTAAATTACTGGTAGCAGTGGCTAACGCTGTACTAGTTTTCGCCGATAGCAACAGTAACTGTTGGGGGCGAGATTTACCAGCAGGCTGGGCGGCAGGAGCTTCTTCGAGAACGATATGGACATTGGTACCGCCAACTCCAAACGAACTCACACCCGCTCGACGCGGACTCGATCCTGCTGGCCAATCTGTCAACTGAGTATTGACATAAAAAGGACTATTCCCTAGATCCAGCTTGGGATTGGGAGTTTCAAAATTAATACTGGGCGGAAGTTGCTTTTTGTCTAAAGCCAGCGCGATCTTCATCAACCCAACAACTCCAGCCGCATCAGCTAAATGCCCGATATTAGCTTTGATCGAGCCTAGTGCGCAAAATTGTTTAGCCTCAGTTTGGAGTCGGAATGCTTGAGTCAGAGCAGCAACTTCGATCGGATCGCCCATCGGTGTCCCCGTTCCATGTGCCTCAATATAAGCAAACGTCTCAGGATGAAAATCAGCATAAGCTTGTGCCATCGCGATCGCTTCAGCTTGTCCATCCACACTGGGAGCCGAAAAGCTGACCTTAGCAGCCCCATCATTATTGACTCCTACGCCGCGAATTACCGCATAAATGTGGTCTCGATCGGCAACTGCTTCTTCCAGCCGTTTGAGGACAACCAAGCCCCCACCATTGCCAAATACTGTGCCACTCGATCGAGCATCAAAGGGACGACAATGACCATCTTGGGAAAAAATGCTCCCCTCTTGGTAGAGATAACCACTATGCTGAGGTACGGCGATCGATACAGCACCCGTTACCGCCAAATCGCACTGATAACTATTTAAGGCTTGAACAGCTTGGGCAATCGCCACCAGGGAGCTAGAACAAGCCGTACTGACACTGAGGCTCGGCCCTTTGAGATCCAGCTTATAAGACGCACGAGTAGTCAGATAGTCCTTTTCACTGGCGAACATCATCTGCAATTGACCAATGCGATCGAGAATATCCTGACGACCGTGGAGATTGTTTGTATAGTAAGTATTTTGACTGCATCCTGCGTATAAACCGATCGAGCCATCAAATCGATCGGGATCGTAACCAGCCTGTTCTAGTCCACTAAATACTAGCTCTAAGAACACTCGCGCCTGAGGATCGATCACCTCCGCCTCACGAGGACTAATCCCAAAAAAAGCCGCATCCAAATACTCGGCATCCGCCAGCACACCTCTAGCTTTCACATAACTAGGATCTTGAGTCAACTGTCGATCCAGACTCGGATCCAGCTCTCCATCTTCAAAAAATGAGACCGACTCTACCCCCTGACAAAGATTGTCCCAAAGCTGCTCGATACTATCAGCTCCAGGAAATTTGCCAACCATCCCAATAATCGCAATCCCATCAAGGGCATCTTGGTTTTCTACTGTGTGGATGTCACTCATTGGAGATGGGGGATAAGGATTTAACAGATAAAGTGTAGTTTTATTTTATACTTAATTTTTGAGAAAACCATAAGTATCTATCTATGGTCATGGTTTTAGCTATCTCCGGCGACGAGCATTAGCAGCTTTTTGCTGTTCTGCTCGATTTTTGAGTTGACTATTTGACTGTTGAACTGGTTGTACTCCATTCAAATAGGCTGCCAACTTCGCAATCGTGGGATACTGAAACAGCTTCACCACAGGTATTTCGATTCCCCCCAATTTTTGCTGGACTCCAGCCGCCACTCGAAGAATGGAGATCGAATGTCCTCCCAATTCAAAGAAATTTTCATGAACGCCAATCTGATTTCGTCCTAAAACTTCCGACCAAATTGTGACTAAAATTGCTTCTGTCGAGTTACTAGATTTAGAGCTACCAACTACATCAACAGTCGTTGAATTGGTGGTGATGTGCCAGGGCAGCGGCTCCGCCAACGAACTATTGGTTACTAAATTATTATTCCCACTGATTGTCTGAATATCGACTTTATTCGCCAAAAATGCTCGACGATCGACCTTACCATTTACAGTAAGTGGAACAGCAGCGACAACTACAAATACCACCGGAATCATGTAGGTAGGGATGCGATCGACTAGAAAATCTCGTAATTCGGTCGTTGTAAAGTGGCGATTCTTTGTGACCAGATAAGCCTCCAACCGCTTGTCCCCATTTACTTCTCTCACGATTACCACGCTATCTTCAATGGCTGGATGTTGGCTCAGTGCGGCTTCAATCTCGCCGAGTTCGATCCGAAATCCCCGAATTTTGACCTGGTTATCGATCCGTCCAATATATTCTAGGTTTCCATCTGGCAAATACCGAGCTAAGTCACCAGTCTTATATAGACGTGCATCTCTAGATATTGCGGAGTTCGCTGTAGTGGTTGAGTGCAGGGAGAAAGACGATTGTGAAGCTTCAATCAAGGGGTTTGGAATAAATCGTTCCTGTGTTAATTCAGCTCGTTGCCAATAGCCTTGGGTGACACCAGCTCCACCGACATACATTTCGCCAATAACGCCGATGGGGACAGGTTGAAGATCGGCATCTAAGATATAGACTTGAAGATCGGGAATTGGGCGACCGATGAGACTACCCGTAGATTGCAGATCTGCACGGGTGAGCGGACGATAGGTGACATGAACGGTAGTTTCGGTAATGCCATACATATTGACCAATTGGGGTGTCGTGTCCCCATGTCGATCGAACCACGGCTCTAAACTAGGTAGATTCAATGCTTCACCTCCAAAAATTATCAGCCGGAGGCTTAATTGTGCGCTTAGATGTAATCTTTCATCTATTCTACTCAATTGCGCAAAAGCTGACGGTGTTTGATTGAGGACTGTAACTTTTTCAGATCCTAATAATCGATAAAATTCCACCGGATCTCGACTGACGAAATAGGGGACGATGATCAGTTTTCCACCATATAATAATGCCCCCCAAATTTCCCAAACCGAGAAATCAAAAGCAAAGGAATGAAATAACGTCCAAACATCCTGTTCGTTAAAATGGTACCAATCATCTGTCGCGGCAAATAAGCGGCTCACATTTTGATGGTTTACCAATACTCCCTTTGGCTGTCCGGTGGAACCAGAGGTGTAAATAACGTAGGCTAGATCGTCAGATTTGCCACTGGGGGCTGGATTTTCGATTGAATATTCACCAATTGTCTGAATATCTCGATCTAAACAAATAATTTGAGCGCAACTAGTCAAATTAGCTACTAAATCAGCGGTAGTGATGAGGATCGTAACTTGGGCATCGTTTAAGATAGATGCCGAACGTTCTGGCGGATTGCTCGGATCGATCGGTAAGTAAGCTCCCCCTGCTTTGAGAATTCCTAAAATTCCGACGATTGTCTCGATCGATCGCTCGACACAAAGTCCGACTAATACATTCGATTCCACACCCAAACTTTGTAAGTAGTGTGCTAATTGATTGGCGCGATGATTTAACTCTCGATAAGTTAATTTTTGGTCGGCAAATACTAAGGCAATGCGATCTGGATTTTGAGCTACCTGGCGTTCAAATAAGTGATGAAGACAGATCTCTGACTGGTAATTTGACGACGATTGTTGGGCGAATCCTACTAACTGCTGTCGCTCTGCCTCCGTCAACATCGGTAACTGTGAAATTGACTGTTGAGGGTTCGCGACAATTCCCGCTAACAACTGCTGAAAATGACCATTCAATCGATCGATCGTCGCCGCATCAAATAAGTCCGAATTATATACCCACTGTCCGGCTAGTCCATCGCTAGCTGGTTTGAGATATAACGTCAGATCAAATTTGGCGGTATTCGCTTCAATCGTCCAAGGAATGGCTGTGAGTCGATCGAGTTCGATGGTGTCAAATCGGATATTTTCTTCAAATACCAAGGTGAATTGGAGCTGTAAGCCCTCAATCAGCTCGATCGGCACTGCCTGATGCTGCCTTGCCAACTTAGCAACCCGATTCACTTGTTGTAGTAATGCGGCAAACTCAGGATTGCCAGCTAAGTCGCTGCGTACAGCGACTGCATTCACAAAAATTTCGGCACCAATCAGATCGACAGTCGGCATTCCGACCATCAGATCCTCACTACCTGTATAACGATAAAGTAAGATCTGGAATACTGCTAATAATGTTGTCGATAGCGAGACCCCTTGTTGCTGGCTGAGTGTCTCCAGTGCCGCAGTCAATGCTCGATCGATCTCAAAAGATCTAGCTTTACCGCGACAAATCGCTTGCGCCTGTCTGGGACGAGCCATTGGCAGCGATAATAATCCTGGTGCGCCGTCCAACTGCTGCTGCCAATAAGCCAATCCAGCTTGCAATGGTAATTCTCCCAATTGAGCAATTAGAGCCGATTTAGCTGATGCATAGACATCTCGATCGATCGACTCCAGCCGAGGATCGTAGTTTAACATCAACCGGAGATTTCCCAGCGCGGCGACCCAGTTATGCGCCTGAAGACAGCGCATCAGCTCATAAGGTAGTCGATCTCCAAAAAATTTGATCCACGCAGTTCGTCCGGTTTCATAGGCAATGAGATCTTCGGGTTTGCCACTTTGTCGGACATAATTCCACTCCAAACTGTGAACGGCTAAAGTCCCGATCAGCATTTTAGCTGACGCACTAGAAACATTCCCACCGTGATATCGATATTCAGATACTACTCGATCGTGAAATTCGATCGGAAATGCCCGCGCAATCTCCAAAAATAGATGTAGATCTTCCATCACCGTAAAACTGGGATCGAATCCGCCCCTAGACTCATTGGCGCAGAGTACCGCTGATCGGCGGAAGATTGCCGTAGCGCACTGGATTTTGTGTTGAGCGGCTAAAATCGTCGCATAACTAGCTACGGCTGGCGGATCCTCTGATAGTTGTTGGGTAGTATAGGAGCCATCGGGATTAATCGATCGAAATAAATAATTGCCAAATCCAAACCCAGCTTCTGGAGAAGCTTTCAAGCACTCTACCCCAATCTCGATCGTCTCAGGAAACAGGCAGTCATCGCTATCAAGGAAAATCAAATATTCGCCCTGACTGGCATGAATACCTGTATTCCGCGCACTAGCAGCACCTTGATTATCTTGGTAGATATATGTCACCGCTGGATAGCGAGCGCAAACTATTTTGGTATCATCGATCGAACCATCATCGACAACGATCATCTCGATCGCTGGATAAGTCTGGCTCAACACACTTTCAATTGCTGCTGGCAAAAATTCACCGCTATTATAGGCGGGGATGATTACGGAAACACTGGATTTGTTTGAGTCAGACAAAAATAACTGCATGGGAGATCGGAGATTGGAGATCTGAGATTGGAGATTGGAGATGAGAGATCTGAGATTGGAGATTGGAGATTGGAGATTGGAGATTGGAGCTTGGAGCTTGGAGCTTGGAGCTAATCAACTATCAACTATCAACTATCAACTATCAACTATCAACTAACTTAAACCCCAATTCCTACATAGGTAAAACCAGCTTCGGTCATTTTTGCTGCGGATAGGAAATTGCGGCAATCGATCGTTAGTGGACAGCGCATTAATGTGGCTAAATGTTGATAATCTAAAGATTGAAACTCCGCCCATTCTGTCATCAGGACGATCGCATCACAATCGGCTGCTAATAGTTCTGGACTATTCACTAACGTCGCCCCAGCTAGATTTACGTGTACATCAGTAACGATCGGATCGTATGCTTTAACTTTCACGCCCAATCGAACTAGCATCGCGATCGTTTCCAGTGCTGGAGCATCACGCAAATCGTCAGTATCAGGCTTAAATGCTAACCCTAAAATCCCGACAGTTTTACCTTTCAAAATCTTCAGATATTTTTGTAGCTTGTGAATCACTAGAGCGCGTTGTCCTTGATTGACACTTACTGTCGCTTTGAGTAGTTGAGCATCATAGCCATAATCCGCTCCAGTATGAATGAGTGCGGCTAAATCTTTGGGAAAACAAGAGCCACCCCAACCAATCCCCGCATTCAAGAATTTATTGCCAATCCGTGAATCCAAACCAATTCCCTGAGAAACCTGCGTGACATCTGCACCCACCCGTTCGCAAATATTAGCAATTTCATTGATAAAACTAATTTTCGTAGCCAGGAAAGCATTTGCGGCGTACTTAATCATTTCAGCCGAACCCAAATCGGTAGTCAATACCGAAACAGGTGCCGGGACAGCTCGATCAGCTTGGCGTAACTCCTGGGTTTGGGGACAACGATCGATAATTGGGGCATACAAATCTAGCATCAGATCGATCGCCCGTTGGCTACCACTACCCAATACAATCCGATCGGGATTGAGCGTATCGTAGATCGCCGAACCTTCACGCAAAAATTCAGGATTGCTGACTACATCGAACTGTACATTTGGCAGCCGCGATTGTATGTGATTTCCCGCACCAACTAAACTCAATTGGGGCTGATTTTCGATCACTCCATCAAGTACCAGCATTTTTACCCAATCGCCAGAGCCGATCGGTACGGTAGACTTATTTACAATCACTTTATAACTACCGTCGAGATGCTTACCAATTCCTTTGGCGACAGCTTCTACATATTTGGTATTAGTAGCTCCATTAGGTAAAGAAGGAGTTCCTACCGCAATAAATAAAATCTCCCCATGTTCCACACCCCGCGCGAGATCGGTGGTGAATTTCAGTCGATTGCTGGCCATTGCCGAACGCATAATCTCGGCTAAACCCGGCTCATAAATTGGTGACTGTCCAGACTGCAATAACTCTACCTTGGCAAGATCGTTATCTACACAGATCACGTCGTGACCGATATGTGCCAAACAAGCTCCAGTCACCAAACCTACATAACCAGTCCCGATCGTACAAACGCGCATTTGTTGTTTTTCCTAGTTTTATTTTTAATTTAGTTAGAGATTTATCCTGTTGGTGGCTGCCTAGAGCAGAATATTAGATATACCGGGCTGTTGCTGGATTCCTGCTTGCACGGCTTCCCGACCTCTATTGCCTAATTTGTTAACAGATAAATACTTTTTTTAACTAGATATATTTAATCTTTCTCCAGAATTCATGAATTTTCAACAGCCAGATGACTGAATCTATTCTATTAATAAATTTGGCGGAAGTTTTTATGTTAGTCTACTTCGAGATCAAAGCTGATGGTGACAGAGAACCAGCCAAATGATTATTGACATTACCTATATTTTTTCGTCATGATAACAACATCTATTCGTCCAGAAAGATCTCCTCCAAATATCACGAATTATTAGTGATCTTAATCACTGCATTTTTTCTATTTATCCCCATATAGTTTACCTTCGGAGCGATCGTCATGACCGATCTCAAAAAACCTGATAGCTTAGATGGTCTGCGACAAACAGAAGACATTCGGGCGACAAATCTATCAATGGACTGGTGGAGGGCCATGGATTGGCTCCAATCACTCGTGCTGATCTGTTTAGATACTGCCATGCTATTTGTCTCGTGGACTTTGGCGGATCGGATCGGCACGCCCACAGTAGGACTTCATATTGCAGACTCGATGTTGCCAATTTTGGCAGCTAGTCTTGCCACTCTTGCCGCTTCTGGATTTTATGGTACCGATGACAAATTCCATCGATTTGCCAAGTTGTTAAAATCGCTGACATTAGCACATGTCGTAGTGTTAGTTGCGGCTTTTTTCTATCAGCCGGAATTTTGGGTGTCCCGCTCGGTGTTTGTAATTGCTTGGATTCTAAATTTTGTCTTGATTGCTACTGCCAGATTCCTGTTTGATGGCCTTGTAATTCAAATTCGGAAAAGCAATCCACTTTTTCAGCAAGCAATCGTGTTGGTGGGACAGCCTCAAGATATCGATCGAGCCAGAAAATTATTAAAGCGATCTCAACAATTTAGAATCGATAGTATTATCGATCTATCCATTTGGGATATGAGTAGTCAATTAGATGAAATTTTTGACCAGATTAAATCACGGAAAATCAGTGAAGTCTTTCTTTGTTCTCAACAATTAATCGACAATCAAATTGTCTTTTTCTGGAACTTGAAATCAGCAGGTATTCACCTGAGAATGGTGCCGACCGAGCTACAACTTCCCCAACGGTCGGCTGAAACAAAGATGATTGAAGAAATTCCAACACTGCGATTCAAATCTTTATCGATTTTTGGAATTAACTTTTGGTTGAAACGCACTCTCGATCGAATTGCCGCATTCTCGATTTTAGTAGTAATATCGCCAATTTTATTGTTAATTGCTATTTTAGTCAAAAAAACATCGACAGGGCCAATTTTCTATAGACAAGATCGCGTTGGCTTAAAAGGTCGCCGCTTTAAGGTCTGGAAATTTCGGACGATGGTCCAAAATGCTGGCGAATTACAAAAAGCACTGGAAGAGCAAAACGAAGTTAAAGGAGGCGTACTCTTTAAAATTAAACACGATCCTCGGATTACGAAGATTGGTAAGTTTTTGCGTGATTATAGTTTGGATGAATTACCGCAGTTAATTAATGTGCTGCAAGGTGAAATGAGTCTGGTGGGACCGCGTCCGCTACCCATTAGAGACTATGAATTATCGATCCAAAATGCCGATGAATTTGCTAGAGATAAATTTTTGCGTTACGAGGTGTTACCTGGGATCACTGGGTTGTGGCAAGTCAAAGGTCGTGCTACTATTGATTCTGATGAAATCTTCTATTGGGATATGGTATATATCCTGGAATGGTCGCTGGTGCTAGATTTAAGAATATTACTCCAAACGGTGAAGGTTGTATTGTTTAAGGAGGGATCTTATTAATGAGCACAACCTTTGATCGTTGCGAAGAATAAGTCAATTTAATTACAATGAACCAAGCAATGATGGAAGCTCAATGATTCCGTCGCTCTGACTAGTGCATCATTCAAATACTGGCAGCAATAACTAGTGGTAAGCCCCTCATTGCTTGAATGGCCGATCGACCGTCCCACGCATATCATAATTTAAGATTTTACCCCAAATGATAGCGTAAATTTCTCTTCTTTAGCCGATGCAACTTGTTGAATCGATTTCAAATTGCAAGTTGAGAGTTAATTCTTACTTTTTCCGTAAAGTTCTCATCTTCTATCTCCCATGCAACCATCTTTGTCTAACTCGAATCAAAACAGCGTCTCGGTAATAATTACGGCAGATGATAGCAGTGAATTTTTACCAGCGATAATTGAAAGTGTTCTGAATCAGACTTATCCAGGCATCGAGGTGATGGTAGTCGATGATGGTTCGACTGATGACACCAGAGTAGTTTGCAATCGTTACCCAGGCGTAATCTATATTTACCAGGAGCGACAGGGTACTGCTATTGCTCGAAATACGGGCATGGGAGCCAGTAAGAGCGAATATGTAGTTTTCCTCGATCGTCATGACTGCTTGCTGCCTGACGCGATCGAAGTTGGGGTAGAGAAGTTAAATGCTAGGTCAGAAGTTGGCTTTGTTTTTGGTAATGATGGATGTAGATCGAATTATCTGGACGGAATAGATAGGAGTCAACGACTGCCTGACGATCCGCCAGCCATCGCCAGCTATGCCACAGTTTTAGCCGCTCAACACAAAATCCCCTGCGCTACAGCGATATTTCGGCGAGTGGTAGTCGAATCTGTGGGTGGCTTTGATCCGAGTTTGGGCGAGATGACAGATCTGAACCTATTACTTAAGATTGCGCGGGTATTTTCGATCGAATGTCACGATCGAGTAGTGTTAGCAGATCGAGATCGTAGTGAGCATGTCTCGAGTGCCTACGGCAGGCCAGATCCCAACGACTCAGCCAAAATGCTGAATCTTATATTGGCAGTTCATAGTTTGGAATGGGATTATGTAATCCAAAGCGGGCAGCCTGAATACTTGGTTGCGTATGAGCTTGGACGCGCTAATTGGGTGAAATCTTTCGCATCAACTACTCAAGAATATTCATCAAATCATCAGTCAAAAATCTGTCTGCAACACTTATTTGAACGGCAAGTAACGCAACATCCAGACCGCATTGCGGTTGTATTTGAAGACCAAAAATTAACTTATCAGGAGTTAAATCATCGCGCCAATCAATTGGCTCACTACCTACAAAGTTTGGGTGTGAAACCAAATATGTTAGTAGGGTTGTGTGTCGAAAGATCGTTAGAAACAATTATTGGCATTTTAGGCATTCTCAAAGCGGGTGGAGCTTATTTACCGATCGATCCAAGCAATCCACCCGAACGTTCGGAATATATCTTAAAAGATGCCCAAGTTACGATCTTAATAACTACCGCTGATTTGGTAGCTAGTTTGGCTAATTGCGACCGAGTGATTTGTTTAGATACAGATTTACCGACAATTACGACGTATTCGATCAATAATCTAGTTGAGTCTAGACAGTCGGATAATTTGGCTTATGTTATTTATACTTCTGGTTCTACTGGACAGCCAAAGGGTGTATTAGTAAATCATCAAAATGTGATTCGGCTATTTACATCGACAGACAATTGGTATCACTTCAACGAGCAAGATGTCTGGACGCTGTTTCACTCTTTTGCCTTTGATTTCTCTGTTTGGGAAATCTGGGGTGCATTGTTATATGGCGGAAAATTGGTAGTTGTCCCCTATTTTGTCAGTCGAGATCCGGCGGAATTCTATCGATTATTAGCATCTGAAAAAGTTACAGTTCTCAATCAAACGCCGTCAGCTTTTTATCAATTAAGTACCGTCGATGAGCGACTATATTTGAGCGAAAAGTTAAGTTTACGAATAATTATTTTTGGCGGTGAAGCTCTGAATTTACCTAGTTTAGAGCCTTGGTTCGATCGACATGGGGACACGACACCCCAATTGGTCAACATGTATGGCATTACCGAAACTACCGTTCATGTCACCTATCGTCCGCTCAATCGTGCCGATTTACAATCAAAAGGTAGTCTCATCGGCGTTCCGATTCCCGATCTTCAGGTTTATCTATTAGATGAAGATCTTCAGCCTGTACCAGTTGGCACCAGCGCAGAAATGTATGTAGGTGGTGCAGGAGTAACTCAAGGTTATTGGCAACGAGCAGAATTAACGCAATCGCGATTCATCGATCATCCCTTCAGTCCAGCGGCGAATGCCAAGCTATATAAAACAGGTGATCTCGCTCGGTATTTGCCAGATGGAAACCTAGAATATATTGGACGGATCGATAACCAGGTGAAGATTCGCGGATTTCGGATCGAACTCGGTGAGATTGAAGCCGCACTCAGTCGGCATCCCGACATTGAAACCAGTGTAGTAATTGTGCGCGAAGACGTACCAGGTGATAAACGCTTGGTTGCTTATCTTGTCACCCAAAATTCTCAGATTTCAGCGAATGAATTGCGGGCATTGTTGGCAGAGACATTGCCCGCTTATATGATTCCTAGTGGTTTCGAGATTGTCGCTACGTTCCCGCTGACTGTGAATGGAAAGGTTGACAGGCGGGCATTGTTGGCGAATCAAGTTGAGAGCCAAGTAATTAAGAATATCAGCGTGACTAGTTCAGCCGAAACTGATGTGACGACTAGTACTTTACCAAAAACTTCGATTGAAAGTATTCTGATTAAAATTTGGTCAGAAGTTTTAGGACAACCGCAGATTGGAATCAATGATAATTTCTTCGATCTGGGTGGAAGTTCCGTATTAATTATTAAAGTTGGCGAACGGATCCAATCAGAATTAGACATTAAAACTTTACCGATTGTCAAGCTATTTCAGCATTCGACAATTGCCAAATTAGCTAAATATTTGGATACCGCAGCTAATCCGCCTAGTACTGATGATAAATTCACTAGCCGCGCCCAACGTCAGCAAGCAGCTCAGGGAAAATCGCCGAGTATTAATGATGGCATTGCGATCGTCGGAATGGCGGGTAGATTTCCTGGCGCGAGGACTGTTGACCAATTGTGGCAGAATCTTTGCGCCGGAATTGAGTCAACAACTTTCTTTGAGGATGATGAGTTAGATCCCAGTATCGATCCTCAACTCAGACAGGATAGTAGTTATGTCAAAGCGAGGGGAATTATTGAGGGTGGTGAAACATTTGATGCCGCTTTTTTTGGGATTAGCCCCCGTGAAGCGGAGGTAATGGATCCGCAAGCGCGGGTTTTCTTAGAATTGGTAGTTGAAGCCTTAGAAAATGCAGCTTATACACCAGATAAATTTGACGGATTGATTGGTTTGTATGCTGGTTCTGGCAACAATACTTATTTTGCTCAAAATATTTGTGGTCGTCAGGAAATTGTCGATCGAGTTGGCGAGTTCCTGATCATGTTGGCAAATGACAAAGACTTCATCCAGACTCGTGCTGCGTATAAGCTCGATCTGACTGGGCCTGTGGTCAATCTCAATACCGCCTGTTCGACATCCTTGGTCGCTGTCAGTCATGCCTTTCAATCCTTAATCAGCCATCAGTGCGATATTGCTTTAGCAGGCGGCATTTCTCTAACTACGCCACAAAATAGTGGTTATCTGTCCCAATCAGGGGGGATGTTGTCACCAGATGGGCATTGTCGCCCCTTTGATGTCAATGGTCAGGGGACAATGTTCAATAATGGGGCGGGTCTAGTCGTCCTGAAACGGCTGGAAGAGGCGATCGACGATGGCGACCGCATTTATGCGGTGATTCGCGGCGTAGGGATGAATAATGATGGGGCGGATAAGGTCAGTTTTACTGCGCCCAGCGTCGATGGACAAGCTCAATCGATCGCGATGGCACAAGCTTATGCTGGTTTGCCGATCGAGAGTATTTCCTATATTGAAACCCACGGCACAGCGACACCATTAGGCGATCCGATCGAAATCGCCGCTCTGACCCAAGTATTTCGGACTCAGACCGATGCAAAACAATTTTGCGCGATCGGATCGATCAAAAGTAATATCGGGCATGTCGTCGCCGCAGCAGGTGCCGCTGGACTGATCAAAACAGCTCTAGCTCTCTACCACAAACAAATTCCGGCAAGTCTCAATTTTGAGTCACCCAACCCGAAACTCGATCTGGAGAATAGTCCATTTTACGTCAATACTCAACTACTCCCCTGGGCTGAGGGCAATACTCCTCGCCGCGCGGGAGTGAGTTCCTTTGGTGTCGGTGGGACAAATGCCCATGTAGTTTTAGAAGAAGCTCCCCAGGTGCAACCTAATACAGCTTCCCGTCCCCGTCAGTTATTATTACTTTCCGCCAAAACTGAGACAGCATTAGCGGCAATAGCAGCCAATTTAGCCCAACATCTCATCCAACATCCAGACATTAACTTAGCCGATGTCGCCTACACCCTCAAGCGCGGACGCAAAGACTATAATTACCGTCGCTGTGTCGTCGCGGCAGATGTAACTGAGGCGATCGCCGAATTACAAGCAGATGCTCCTCGTGACATGACTCGCCACACCACAACAGTCGATCGACCTGTCGTATTTATGTTCCCCGGACAAGGTTCCCAATATGTGGGCATGGGACAGAATCTCTACGAGGCTGAACTACTATATCGGGAAATAGTCGATCGATGCGCGGAAATCCTCAAACCTCTACTGGGCAAAGATTTACGCGAGATTATGTATCCGGCTGCTGACGATGTTGTCACAGCAGAAATCTCTCTCAAACAAACCTTATATACCCAGCCAGCTCTATTCGTCACCGAATACGCTCTGGCTAAACTGTGGCAAAGCTGGGGAGTCCAGCCCACTGCTACCATCGGACATAGTATCGGTGAATTTGTCTCTGCTTGTATCGCGGGAGTCTTTAGTTTAGAAGATGCCTTGATGCTGGTAGCTGCTCGGGGCAAATTGATGTGGGATTTACCTGGTGGATCGATGCTCTCTGTCCGATTAGCAGCAGCCGAGCTGGAGCCACGATTGACGGGTACGATCGCTATTGCGGCGATTAATGGTCCCACTCTATGCGTTGTCGCTGGGGAAACCGCCGAGATCGAATTGCTTCGCCGTCATCTGGAAGCTGAAGAAATTGCCTGTCGCGAGTTGTATACTTCTCATGCGTTCCATTCATCGATGATGGATCCGATTATTGCGCCATTTGCGGAGGTTGTCCGACGGGTAAAATTATCGCCACCCCAAATTCCCTTTGTCTCCACCGTAACGGGTGATTGGATTACGAACAATCAAGCGATCGATCCATGCTACTGGGCGACACATTTGCGCCAGACAGTGAGATTTGCTGATGGAATTCAAACTCTATGGCAACAGTCAGACCGAATTTTATTAGAAGTTGGGCCGAGAACAACTGCGACGACTTTAGCGCGTCAACAAGCCCAAGATCTTCAACAGCAAATCGCCATTTCATCTCTAGCTGATAATAATTCTGAATTGACAGCATTATTTCAGGCATTAGGACAACTCTGGTTGGCGGGTGGATCGATGCTCCAGGGGAGCGGCTCCGCCAACGATTGGCAGCAGTTTTATCAGCATGAAATTCGATCGCGAATTCCCTTGCCGACCTATCCCTTTGATCGACAACGCTATTGGATCGAACCTGGTCAAGCAACGCAGAAAGCAATTGTAGATCGAGGTAAAAATCCCGATATTGCTGATTGGTTCCATGTCCCTAGTTGGAAATCCTCGATCGTCCCCCAAGCACCGATAGATATAGCTACACCAACGCTCGTATTTGTCGATCGATCTGGGTTTGGCAAGAAATTAGCCAACCAAATTAGCAACCAAGCTAAAACAGTAATTACCGTTGAAATTGGCAAGAAATTTAAGAAGTTCGATCGAGAGCATTATCAAATCGATCCAGCCAATCGGAGTGACTACGACCAATTAATTAAATCCTTGGTTGTTGATAACGTTGCACCCAAAAATATTCTCCATCTCTGGAATATCACCGCCAATCGTCAGCCGAAATTATCGATCGAGACAGTCGATCGGACTCAAGCATTAGGCTTCTATAGTATTCTCTATCTGAGTCAAGCACTCGAACAACAATACGATTTGGCGGCACTGAAGCTATTAGTTGTCTCCGATCGTTTGCACAACGTAACTGGTTCAGATATTACTTGTCCAGAAAAATCGACTGTTCTTGGCCCCATTCGAGTCATTCCCCAAGAATACAATCACATCAACTGCGTCAGTATTGACGTGGTATTACCGCAGGCTGGCAGTAAGCAAGAGCACAAACTAATCGCTCAATTAATCAGTGAAATTAGCCAGAAATCAACTGATAAAATAATTGCTTATCGTCAGGATCGCCGCTGGGTAGAAACATTTGAACCGATTCGATTAGATCGAGCAGATCCCCACAAGTCACAATTTAAAACAGGCGGTGTTTACCTAATTACTGGCGGTTTGGGCGGGATTGGCTTGATCATGGCTGAATATTTAGCCACCACCTTCCAAGCGAAACTAGTCTTAACTGGACGTTCGACTTTACCCGATCGAGATCGCTGGGAACAATGGATCGCCAATCATCATGATGGAGATGTTACTACTGAAAAAATCAGAAAAATTCAGGAACTAGAAACCTTAGGAGCAGAAGTTTTAGTCTTGAGTGCTGATGTTGCCAATCTCCAACAAATGCAAGCAGCTCTCTCCACTACCCACCAAAAATTCGGTCAACTTAATGGCGCAATTCATGCGGCGGCATTCATCGATCCCAAATCATTTGTTGGTATTGATAACACGACTAAAACTGAAGTTAATTATCATTTTCTCCCCAAAATTACTGGAACTTTAGTCCTGTCCAAGTTACTTGCTGCCGAACAACTAGACTTCTGTTTAGTGATGTCTTCGATTTCCACGTTGTTAGGTGGGTTAGGCTATGTTGGTTATGCTGCTGCCAATCAGTTTCTCAATACCTGGACACAGCAACAAAATCAAATCAGTACAACCCCTTGGGTGAGTATTAATTGGGATTTATGGAAAGTCGGTCTATTTGATGAAAATACCAGTTTAGCCCAGTTAGCCATCTTACCTGATGAAGGGATGAATGCCATGACGCGGGTACTATCAGGTACTGGTGTTGATCATGTAATTATTTCCACTGGCGAATTGCAGCCTCGGATCGATCGATGGGTAAAATTAACCTCCTTACGCACTCAGGATGACGATCCGAGTTTATTCTCTTCCCCTGCCGAACTGAGCCAAGCGGGTGAATCGAACCAAAATTCGATTCTCTACGGGAGCGGCTCCGCCACCGAGCAAGCCATCACGCAGATCTGGCAAAAAATCCTCGGCATCAACAATATCGGACTCAAAGATGATTTCTTTGATTTAGGTGGTGACTCTCTTGTTGCCGTCCAATTATTTAACCTCATTAAAAAGACTTTTGGGCGACAATTACCTTTAGCTACATTAGTTCAAAAAAGAACAATTTCTGAGCTAGCGGAGCTACTGAAAGAGGAAGAATCACCAACAGCCCAAACTTGGTCATCGCTAGTCCCGATCCAAACTGGAGAACCTCAAAACCCACCATTATTCTTTATCCATCCAGTTGGCGGCAACATTTTAGAATATTATCCTGTCGCCAAATATATGGGCAGGGAATACTCAATTTATGGACTCCAATCTCAGGGCTTGGACGGCAAACAAGCATTTTTGGAACGAATTGAAGATATGGCTAGCCACTACATCCGCGAAATTCAGACCATTCAGCCTGATGGACCTTATTTTCTGATCGGTTATTCGATGGGTGCGACTATCGCCTATGAGATGTCGATCCAACTAAATCGTCAAGATCAGAAAGTAGCACTACTAGGAATATTGGATCAACCGGCACCTCAGACACCCCAAATCCGGCCATCATGGCTCGAATCCATGTCGATCCATGCTAGCAACCTCTCCCAACTACAGCCAGAGCGACGGCTAAATTATATCAAAAATCGCACTCTCGATCGATTCAGAGATTTTACGGAAAAAGACTATATTCTCGATGGGGTAAATATTGACGATCTGAATCCAGAAATCCTCAATATGCTTGATGCAAACATTGAATCCGGCGAACACTATACACCCACAACTTATTCAGGTGACGTTACTCTCTTTAGGTGCAAGGTTCAGCCGATCATCGATGCTATTCAGCCTCAATTGGGGTGGGATCGAATTGTAACTGGAAATATCAATGTTTGTCCGATGGAAGGAGATCACTTCACCTTATTAAGAGAACCCTTTACTCGATTGATGGCAGAAAAATTAATGATTACGATTAAATCAGTACATTAATAAAATTTAGCAAACTGATAATTTTTTATGTCTGCGGCAAAAAATAATGCTAGGAATTAGAGAGAATTCACTAAAAAGCTCGACTGAATTAGTTAGTTACTGGCAAAGTAAACTAGCTGGAAGCTTGCCATTACTAAATCTACCCACAGATAAACCACGCCAGTCTTCAATGACTTGCAAACCTGAAATTCAAACAGTGTTTTTGTCTGAAGAACTAGTAAATTCACTCAGCCTAATCTCACAAGATCGAGATGTCGAAATATTTGTTACTCTATTAGCTGCTTTTAAGGTTTTAATTTACCGTTATTGCGATCGTCAAGATATCCTAATTGGTTCGCTAACTATTAGCAACGCTGGCACAATATTCGATCGAATTGTTTTGCGAACCGATCTATCCGGCAATCCAACTTTTTCACAAGTGTTGCAACGCATTAAAAAGGTTGTCGCCGATGCTTATGAGCACCAAGATTTGTCATTCGATCGATTAATCGAAGTATTAGAGATCGAGCGTTCGCCTAGCTATCATCCCTTATCTCAAGTATTGTTTAGTTTAGAGCAGCATCCAGCAGATTTAAAGATTTCATCTTTATCTTATGGAGATCTCTATTCTCATCCAGATCCGCGATCGAGTCCGCTGGATTTATTACTTAAACTGGAACAGACATCCGCAGGCATCTCTGGCTATTTTGAATACTCTACAGACTTATTTACCGCCACAACAATTGAACGAATGGCGATGCATTTCCAGACATTATTAGCTGGAGTAGTCGCCAATCCCGAACAGCCGATCGAGCAATTACCGCTGCTCACAGATCTAGAACGACAGCAATTATTAGTAGAGTGGAATCAGACTCAAGTAGACTATCCACATAAATGTATTCATCAGCTATTTGAAACACAAGTAGAACTTACCCCTACTAATGTTGCTGTCGTATTTGAAGGACAACAACTTACTTATCAGGAGTTAAATAATCGATCGAATCAAGTCGCAAATTATCTCCGCAAGTTGGGAGTTGCTCCAGATGTGCCAGTTGGCATCTGCGTGGAACGTTCTATGGCAATGGTGGTGGGCTTATTGGGGATTCTCAAGGCGGGTGGAGCTTATGTGCCACTAGATCCGACTTATCCTCCAGATCGATTGAGTTACATGCTGGAAAACTCTCAGGTGAGAGTAATTCTTAGCAGTCAACAGTTGATAGCCTCACTACCAAAATCTACCGCTCAGGTTGTGTACTTAGATACCGATTGGAGTAAGATCGATCGAGAAAATGCAGATAATTTAAACTCTGAAGTTCGATTAGAAAATTTGGGCTATACGATCTATACATCCGGTTCCACGGGTTTACCCAAAGGTGTCGCGATGACACAACGTGCCTTATGTAATTTGATCGCTTGGCAAATCGCCCAGCCAACAGCGATGCCACGCGCAAAAACCTTACAATTTACACCAATTAGTTTTGATGTCTCCTTTCAGGAAATCTTTGCCACTTGGTGTACAGGTGGCACATTAGTCTTAGTTGCAGACGAAATCCGACGCGATCCATTCACCTTATTAAATTTACTCGATCGAGCCGCGATCGAGCGACTATTCCTGCCCTTTGTGGCATTGCAACAGTTAGCGGAAGTAGCTGTTAATCAGAACTTATTTCCGCAGCAGCTCAGAGAAGTGATTACCGCAGGCGAGCAATTGCAGATTACACCCGCTATCCGCAAATTTTTTGGCATCCTTGCCAATTGCACCTTACACAATCATTATGGCCCGTCCGAAAGCCATGTCGTCACCGCCTTTACGTTAACCAGCCCAGTTGAAAATTGGTCAGCATTGCCGCCGATCGGTCGTCCGATCTCCAATACGCAGATCTACGTGTTAGACTCTCAAATGCAGCCAGTCCCGATCGGGATTACTGGAGAACTATATATTGGTGGTGATTGCCTCGCGCGGGAATACTTCCAGCGTCCCGAATTGACAGCAGAGAAATTCATCTCCAACCCTTTCGCTATCGCCTCTGAGCGTACAGATCTGAGCCGATTGTACAAAACTGGCGATTTGGTACGTTACTTGCCTGATGGCAATATTGACTACCTAGGACGCATCGATAACCAAGTAAAAATTCGCGGCTTTCGGATCGAATTAGGCGAAATCGAAACTTTACTCAGCGAACATCCAGCGATTCTCCAGACTACGGCGATCGTGCGGGAGGATCTCCCCGGCAATAAACGCTTGGTGGCTTATTGTGTCACTGATGCAACCGCGCAGATCGATGAATTGCGTAGTTTCATCGCCCAGAAGGTACCAAGCCATATGATACCTGCTACCTTTGTGCTATTACCCGCTCTGCCGATGACTCCCAGCGGTAAAGTAGATCGCCGCGCCTTGCCAGTGCCAGACGATACCAGACAGGAGTCAGCAGCCACTTTTGCCGCGCCCCAGGATGAAATCGAAATCGAATTAACCACACTTTGGCAGCAAGTTTTGGGTGTTGAATCGATCGGGATTAAAGACAACTTCTTTGATTTGGGTGGGCATTCTTTACTTGCAGTTAGACTCATGGGCAAAATCGAGCGAATGTGGCATCAAAAAATGCCCTTGGCGACTTTTATCGCGGCACCCACGATCGAACAATTCAGTATTGTACTCCGCCAAAAACAAAGATCGGCCAATTGGTCATCATTAGTTCCGATCGAGTCCCGTGGCTCCAGAACACCCTTATTCTGTACCCATCCCATCGGTGGCAATATTTTGGAATATTATCCTTTAGCCTATGTGCTCGGGCCAGAACAACCGATATATGGGCTACAATCACGAGGATTAGATGGCGTACAAGCTCCGTTGACTCAGATTGAAGCAATGGCAGCTAACTACATCACCGAAATTCGCACTGTGCAACCGAATGGCCCTTATTTACTACTAGGTTATTCCTTTGGTGGTTTGGTGGCTTTTGAAATTGCCTGTCAACTCGAAAGCCAAGGCGAAAAAATCAATTTATTAGTTTTACTAGATAATGAATCGCCAACGTTGTCAACAATTCGGCCATCATTATGGCAATCTTTAGGTATTCATTTCAACAATTTTCGACAACTAGATCTAAACGGGAAATTTGAGTATATCAAAGACCGGATCGTATTTCGGACGATGTACAAACACAGGGAAAACAGCGAACAAGAATTTTTGATCGATAATTGGGCTGAACCTTTGCCGCCGGAGTATCTCCGAGTTTTAGCCGCTAATTTCCAAGCGGGTAAAAATTATCCTGGAAAATTTTATCCTGGAAAAGTCATCCTGTTTCGTTCTTCGATCCAACCAATTACCCAAGCTCTTCACCCCGATTTGGGTTGGGGCAATCTTGTTGGTGATATCGAGATTCACGAGCTACCTGGCTATCATCGTAATTTATTAAAGGAGCCTTATATTCAGGCTCTCGCTCAAAAGCTCAAATTGCTCCTGGATCGAGCTTTGGATTAGGTAATAGGTAATAAGTAATAAGTAATACTCTATTCACTAAACCACTAAACAGCAATTGCCACAGTTACCCAAGCCGATTTAGCATCGAGCCGAAATTTTTGTTTGGATACTAATAAAATATCTGTCTGTGCGGCAGACAGAGCCGCTGCTTCGGCGACACTAGCAGTTCCGACTACTGCTGATACTAATTGAGATGGATGATTCACCCTAACGGAATTCAGCCGTTCTGGGCTGTATATTTTTAAAAACCAACCAGATTCGCGACAATATTCGACTAATCCTGGCTCATTTGCTTTGCGATCGATTGTCGCCAATCCCGCAATTGTGGCAAGATCTAGATTGTACTCGGTGAATACTGACTCGATCGCGCGTTGGATCGCCAGTTTCGAGACACCCCGCTGACAGCCAATCCCTACCCATAAACACATGTCAAATGAAGTCACTGGAAAAACTCTATATCTAGTCGGTACGCCGATTGGAAATTTGGGTGATATGACAATGCGAGGGATTCAGGTATTGCAAGATGTCGATACGATCGCGGCAGAAGATACGCGCCATACTGGTAAATTATTGCATCATTTTCAGATCAAGACCCCTCAAATTAGCTATCATCAGCATAACGAACAGCAACGAATTCCCGAACTAATTAGACAATTAGAATCAGGTAAATCGATCGCCTTAGTGACCGATGCCGGGATGCCTGGAATTTCCGATCCTGGCTATCTAATTGTCGCAGCTTGTGTCGCCGCAGGTATTCGAGTGATTCCGATTCCTGGCGTAACGGCGGTAATTACGGCTGTGAGCGCGTCGGGATTGCCCAGCGATAGATTTGCATTTGAAGGCTTTTTACCAGCCAAAGGACAGGAACGCAAAGACCGATTAGAGTCAGTTTCAGGTGACGCTCGTACCCTCGTATTTTACGAATCTCCCCACCGCTTACGTCAAACTTTAGCAGACTTTGCGACGACATTTGGCGATGATCGACAGATTGCCATCGGCAGAGAATTAACCAAATTACATGAAGAATTCTGGCGGGGAAATGTTGGTGAATCGATCGAGCATTATATCCAAACCGAACCCCAAGGAGAATATGTTCTCGTCCTCGCAGGTGCCCCTGTCAGCCATCCTACCCTATCAGATGAAGCAATCGATCGAGCCTTAATCGAATTGATGCTCAATGGTACATCCCGTTCTCAAGCCAGCCGCATTGTCGCCGAGGAAATTTCCCAATCGCGCCGCTATGTTTATCAATTAGCACTCGCGATCGATCTTGATGCCGCCCAATCTAGTGTTGAGATGGGAAATGGTTGTTGAAATTATGTAGCCCATTACGGTCAGTCATAACTTCAGATTTCAGATTGTTCCAACAGATAATAAAGATGAGTCAGGTGATAATTATTGGTGCGGGACCGACAGGTTTGACGCTGGCGATGCAGTTGGCAAAACGGGGGATTGCGGTCAAATTAATTGAAGTTTCGCGGAGTTTTCGCCGGACTTTTCGGGGCGAGGCGTTGATGCCGAGTGGTTTGGATGCGATCGACCAAATGGGCTTATCGGATCTCATCACAGCCATCCCCCATCGCCCGCTAGATGCCTGGAAATTCATGATTGAGAATAGAGCCATTTTTCAAGTTGATGAGCCGTTAGAGGCTGGTGGAAAGCCTTGTACGTTGATATCTCAGCCTGCTTTCCTAGAGCAAGTTTTAGCTCTGGCGAATGATTGTCCGAGCTTTGAATTTATTCCAGGCTCTACGGTGCGGGATTTATTATGGGAAGACGGGCGAGTATCTGGCGTAATCCTGGGGGATAATCGCGAAATCATGGCAGATCTGGTGATTGGTGCGGATGGGCGAAATTCGATCGTCCGCCAAAAGGCAAATTTATCAATTGAGCAAGCAGCCAGTAGTTTTAATATTCTCTGGTTCAAACTGGCTAGCAGTACCCAATTTGAAGCTGAAAATGCATTTTATTCGATCGTCCGTGGTGATGATGCCTTTGGTGTATTTCGCGGTGCCGAAGGCAATCTTCAGATCGGTTGGTCGCTACATGGTGATTCGATTCTCCAGGGGAGAGGCTCCGCCAACGACAATTGGCAGCAAATCGACTGGGTAGAAAAACTTGCAACCGCTTCACCTGAATGGTTAGCGACACATATCAGATCTCAAGCAGGTCAAATAGATAGACCAATTTTATTATCTGTCACAGTTGGGCTTTGTCCCATTTGGCACGCTCCAGGAGTATTGCTTTTGGGTGATGCAGCACATCCGATGTCACCAATTCGCGCTCAAGGGATCAATATGGCGTTGCGAGATGTTATAATTGCGATCAATTACCTAGCACCGCTGTTGTCAAAAAGTCATAATCTCGCGGAAATAGATGCCCTGCTACCCCAAATTCAAGCAGAGCGAGAACCCGAAATTATTCAGATTCAACGGCTCCAAAAAGCCGAAATAGCTCAAGCGGAACTATTAAAGAATTATCCACCCCTTCGGCATGGCGTAAGTCTTCTAGCCTCGAAAATACCATTCATCAGCGATCGAATTCGGCATTCATGGCTCGATCGACAATTCCAGCTACGTCGTGGATTTGCCGAAGTTAGCCTGAAAGTATAGCAGTCCCTAAACCTCCCCGCATCCTCGGGGAGGTGCCGCAGGGGGTGGGGTAAATCTACGAGATTGCCTCCAACTCCGATCGAGTCCCCACTTGCGCCACGAGAATCCCCTCACAGGTGCGTTTAATCAATCCACCCAGCACTTTACCAGGGCCAACCTCGATCGACCGTTGAATCCCCAATTCGGGCAACTGGAGCGATATTTCCCGCCACCGCACCGAGCCAGTAATTTGTCTGTCGAGACGTTCTTTCAATTCATTCCCGTCGGTAGCAGGAATGGGCGAAACATTTGACAGCACAGGGATTTGAGCATCATTGAAAATAACAGGAGCCAATAACTTCCCAAACTCAGTCGCCGCTGTCGCCATCATCGGCGAATGGAATGCACCAGAGACTTTGAGGGGAATTGCTCGCTTCAGTTTAATTTTAGCCACTACCGCCGCGATACCTTCAGGGGTTCCCGAAATTACCGCTTGAGCGGAGCTGTTATCATTAGCTAAGACGACACCTTCAGTTTCCGCAATCGCTGCATCTAATTGAGATCGATCGAATCCCAATAGAGCTGTCATCCCCCCTTCTGAAGCTAGAGCCATCAATTCGGCGCGACGTTTGACTAGTTGCAATCCCGTCTCAAAGTCAAATACTCCAGCCGTATAGAGCGCAACAAGCTCACCCAAACTATGCCCAGCAACAATATCAGGTGTCAATCCTTTTTGCTTAAGTTGATCTACTAAAATACATTCGATCGTATATAAGCAAGGTTGAGTGTATTGAGTATTTGCCAATTTTACTTCATCATTTTGGCAGATATCCACGATTGACCAACCCAATATTTCAGCGGCTCGATCGAATGTTGCTTTTGCAGCATCTATTTCTAATAAGTCTACTCCCATACTAAGGACTTGCGATCCTTGTCCAGGAAATACCCATGCAGTTTTCATAATTAGGGGGAGGAGTTGAGAGTTGAGAGTTGAGAGTTGAGAGTTGGGAGATGGAAGAACACAAATAACCTAATCCTGTCCATCCTGCTCGGTGCGCTGTCTTGTCGTTTTTTTATTCTGCGGCGTTTTTATTCGGGGGGAACCCCAGAATAAAACGCCGCTAAACTCTCGGGGAACCCGAGGAACGCACATCCGCAAAATCCTCCAAATCCTGATTAAACGGGTTTTGGTAGTAATTTATCGTAATCTGGAACTTCGAGAAATCCTTCAGCTTTGACTACTGCGGGTACACCATATTTTATCCCGATTGCGGCAACTTCTGCGGCTGCTAAATTACCAGTTGCGGCGAGTTGGACGGATAATTCTTGTAATAATGACTTATTAGAAGCTAGTAATTCTCTAGTTTCTGAGACTAATCGGGTAATCATTTTTTCGACATCGACATCTGTCGCTTTCATCTCCATGCTATGCCCATATTCGAGAGTATAGTTGGCTTGAAATTCTTCATCAAACCCATAGCGACGAATATAATCGATGGTGATTTTTGTAGCTTGTTCTCGATCGTGAATTCGTCCAACTGAAGCTAAGTTATCACCAAAAATAATATCTTCGGCTAATCCACCCGCGAGGTAGATTTTAACTTGTTTGACTAAGTTTTCTTTGGTTTCATAGATTTGGTGGGGGAAAGTAAAGCCACCCGCATAACTACTCGCGAGTTTAGATTTTAGTTGCAATGGTGCTAATCCAAATAGCACCATATAAGCGACAGCATGACCGGATTCATGTACACTAATATTAGCCACAGTCGCAGCGAGATTGCTCTCCCGAATTTTGTCGATGCGTCCGACAAAGGGAATTATTTCTAATTGAGATCCAATCTGAGCTGAGATCTGCGATTTATTGAAGTCATAAACAATATCGATATTTTTCTCACTGCGTAATAGTGCGGTAAATAAGAATTTCGCTAAATTAGTTTCGAGAATATCAATCAAGCTAGAAAAAACTGGGCGCACACCTTGAACGGGAAACACACCATTTCGATAAACTAATTCATTAATCGATCGATCGACTGTCACCGTCACATCAAATTTAGTCTTAGTTGTCGTGATGATTCGATCGATCTCACACTGAATTAGCTGCTCAAAGTCACACTTTTTGAGACTGGAATAAATCAGATGAATATTCCCAAATCTCGCAACTTGTTCAGGGCGAAAACTCTTACTCAGCGCATTCTTGATATCCACCATCGTAATTTTCTTGGTGAACGCATGGAAGATATCTGCATCTACATCTGACTCAGCGATTTGATTTGCCATTGCAAAAGCTTCATCCAAATTACCACTAATAATTATCAATGTCTTGGAATGATCGATCGGTTCGTAGACCTTTTTCTTTTGTTTAGCCATCCGAATCTGTTCGATCATCTGCATTTGGGACATATCCGCGATATCAGATATTTCGCCGTCTAATTGCAACATCGACTTGAGATTTTGCGCCTCATAAAAACCCATTGTTGGATTTTCATCGACATCTTCTTCGCCCCGCTCCTTGCGCTTCTTGATGTTTTTTTGCTGATACAAATAGTCTTGAATATAATAATCTAAATCGTCCTTAACTCGTTTAGACAATTTACCATCGCTCAACAGCTCCCAGAAGTCCGTAAACTTAGAAGATTGAACTGGACTACCATCAGGATTAATCGTATTGAAACGTTGAATCTCATCGAATAAAACCATTGCTGGTTTGCCATCACTAATACTATTTCTACCTAGCGCAGAGCCAACTGAACTATCCCAGGAACCGCCTTCAGTATGACTAAGTTCGATCTCCACAAATCGATCCTGAAAATTGAGACATTTAACCAATCTCCGCACCAGATCTGTCTTACCTACCCCAGTCATCCCCCACAAATTGACGATAATTGGACGACTCAAAATCTCTGGCATCAAATACCAAATCTGAATATAATTGAGTAAATCGTCGATCGTTTCATCGATGCCGACAAAGTGAGTTTTAAGCTCGATTCTAGTAGTTTCTAATATTTGCTTACGTGCTTCAATCTGCTGAAAATCAATTTCCATGATCTAGGGAATAGGGGATAGATCTGTAGTTGGGTTGAAGAATGAAACCCAACATCCACAATATTAATTGAGGGGATTGTTGGGTTTCGCTCGCGCTTCTACCCAACCTACGAATGGCTTTTTCTTACTCTGCGCTCTCTGCGTCTCTGTCTTGATTTGCTAAACCGTCGGGGAACTAGGGCGTACGCAAATCGCTGCGGTCGAATAAATTAGGATGTCGCTTCATTCTAGCCAACATAAAATTATTGATTGCCCCATTTAAAAATGGCAGCACCCCAACTTAATCCAGCACCAAAACCGGAGGTCGCGATCGTATCACCAGATTTAATTTTACCCGATCTCACCGCTTCATTCAAAGCGATCGGAATCGAAGCCGCCGAGGTATTCCCGTATTTAGCCACATTACTAATAACTTTTTCTGCTGATATCTGGAGACGTTGAGCAACAGCATCCATAATTCGTTGATTAGCTTGGTGGAGAATTAACCAGTCGATATCATCACTAGTTAGATTAGCTTGATGAATGACTTTATCGATCGCTTCTGGTACCCGATTGATCGCAAACCGATAAACTTCCTTACCATTCATCGTGATGTATTGATACTTACCTTGGGTTAAAACCACTCCAGGAATTAATTCACTGAGTTCAGGTTTAAAAGCTAGATTCAAACAGCAATTTTGACTACCATCGCTGCGAATTTCAAACCCTAATAATCGATCGACATTTTCACTCCCCTGCATCAACACCGCACCCGCACCATCACCGAATAATACGCAGGTATTTCGATCGCTCCAATCCACCCACCGCGATAATAAATCAGCACCGATCACTAGAATATTCCGATAGGTACCCGATCGCAAGAATTGCGCCGCAGTCACCACTCCAAACACAAAACCCGAACAAGCCGCCGTCAGATCGAAAGCCACCGCCTTCGTCGCGCCTAACTGCGCTTGAATCTGACAAGCTGTACCAAATAAGTCCTCTGCCGAAGAAGTCGCCAGGATAATCATATCGACATCCGTCGCTGCTACTCCTGCCATCTCTAGAGCCTGTAGAGCCGCTTGAGTCGCAAAACCAGCCAAAGACTCATTCTTGTGGCTAATGTGCCGCTGACGTATCCCTGTGCGGCTAGCAATCCACTCATCGGAGGTATCTACCACCTGCGCTAACGCATCATTGAGAACTACTGTCTCTGGTGCAGCCGCACCGCATCCAATAAAAGTGACTCCCATTAGCGAGTGATTTGATGGCATTTAGATTAGGGGGATGGGGGGATGGGAGATGGGGAGACGGGGGACGGGGGGATGGGGGGACTGGGGGACTGGGAGGAAAAATCCCCTCCTGGGAGGGGCGATAGAGTCGCAGACTCTATCGGGGTGGGTCTCCCTTTCCCCTAACATCACTAGAAACTATTCACTAGCGACAGTTTCGGCTGGTGTTGCTTTATCACGAATAGAAGACTTAATTTGTGCGATGACGTTTTTATCGACAGCACTTTTGGCAGATCGAATGGCATTGGCGATCGAGAACGCATCCGAGCTACCATGACTGATAATGCACACGCCTTCTACTCCTAATAATAAACCACCCCCATGCTCGGCGGCATCGATCCGCTTTTTCAGGCGTTTGAGATTGGGTGCGAGTAGGGCTGTACCTACCTTGCCATTTAGCCCCCGTGGTAACTCTTCCTTGAGCATCTGCACGACGATATTACCTACCGCTTCGGCAAACTTGAGCAAGATATTCCCCACGAAACCATCGCAGACAATTACATCAAAATTGCCTGATAAAACATCGCGCCCTTCAGCATTCCCGACAAAATTGATATGGTCATTTTGTTGCAAGCTTTCATGCGCTTTCACGGCAACTTCATTACCCTTAGATTCTTCCTCGCCGATATTCAGCAAGCCAACTTTCGGCGTTTCCACACCCAGCACATACTCACTATAAACCGAACCCATCACGGCAAATTGTTCGAGGTATTTGGGGCGACAATCGACATTCGCGCCGACATCCAAAATCACCACCGATTTATCCGCCCGATTCGTCGGAAAAATTGCCGCAATCGCCGGACGATCTATTCCCCGCAAACGTCCTAATCTCAATAATGCAGCCGCCATCGCCGCGCCAGAATGTCCCGCCGAAACTACTGCATCGGCTTTACCCTCTTTGACGAGCTGCATCGCCACATTGATCGAAGCCTTGGGTTTGCGGCGCAAAGCACTCAGAGGTTCTTCATCCATTTCAATCGTCCCCTCAGCCGGAACAATTTCCAGTTTGGGAGGATTTGGATGTTGGTTCAGACAAGCCTGAATTTGGTCAGGATCGCCTACCAGTATCACATCTACGTCTGTTAATTCTGTTTGGGCTTGGATCGCCCCCGCGACTATGGCGGCGGGTGCATCATCCCCACCCATTGCGTCAAGTGCGATGCGTGCGCGAGTTGAAGCCATTGATGCCACTGATAGAAACCTTCAGAATTTTACCAGACTATGGTTAGTGTGGGAAGGGTCGGGAGGGGGAGGCTTGGAGACTTGGAGATTTGGAGACTTGGAGATTTAGAGACTTGGAGACGGGGGGATCTACTTGGCAGCCAGGGAGGTGGATTAGCAGTTAGGATGATTTGAGAATCGATACTAAATTAATTCATAGCAGGTAAATAGCAGTGGCTGCATTAGAACCAAATACTCCATTACGCACACCATTATACGATCGAGCAATTGCACTCAATGCTAGGATGACAGCTTTTTCTGGATGGGAAATGCCCGTTCAGTTTAGTGGGATTGTCCCCGAACATACCGCGATTCGCGATCGAGTGGGGATGTTTGATATTTCCCACATGGGTAAGTTTATCTTGCAGGGCGAGCAGGCGATTGAGCAACTCCAGAAGTTAGTCCCTTCGGATCTAAGTCGGCTCCAACCTGGGCAAGCTCAATATACGGTGTTATTAAATCAGCAGGCGGGAATCGTTGATGACATCATTGTCTATCAAGAAGGCGCGGGAAATGTAGTCGTTATCGTCAATGCGGGGACGAAAGATAAGGATAAAGACTGGTTATTAGCGCATTTAGATCTAAATCTAGTTAAATTCCAAGATATCTCTGCCGAGCAAACCCTCATTGCCATCCAAGGGCCAGAAACAGTCCGTCATCTGCAACAATTAGTCGATATCGATCTCACCCAAATAACGAATTTCGGTCATTCCAGAGCTTTTATTTTTAAAAGCCCCGCTTTTATCGCCCGCACTGGCTACACGGGTGAGGATGGATTTGAGGTGATGGTTGCGCCCGAAATCGGTATTCAACTATGGGATGCACTGTTGGCATCTGGGGTGACTCCCTGCGGCTTAGGAGCGCGAGACACCCTCCGATTGGAAGCGGCGATGTGTTTGTATGGTCAGGAGATTAGCGACACTACCACGCCCCTAGAAGCAGGCTTAGGCTGGTTGGTGCATTTAGATACCAAGGGCGATTTTATCGGGCGGGATCTTTTAGTTCGCCAAAAAGCCGAAGGAGTTAATCGGAAATTAGTCGGGTTGAATATGCAAGGACGTTATATCGCTCGTCATGATTATCCCGTAGTTATTAATGGTCAACCCGCAGGTATCGTTACTAGTGGTACCATGTCTCCTACTCTCGGTCAAGCGATCGCGCTGGCATATGTGCCGACGCAATTCGCCCAGTTAGGGCAAGTAGTCGAAGTCGAAATTCGCGGGAAATTGCATCCAGCTACTGTAGTGAAAAAACCATTCTATCGCTCTACAAATCGCGTCTAAAACAGAGATGGGGTGAATTCAATTGAGTTCACTCTATCTCTGTTTGAAAATATTGTGAGTGTCTGAAACCTAGACGGTGGGCACTGCCCACCCTACAGATGATTGACTGTGTTTGAAAATATTGTGAGGACAGATCCCCGACTTTTTCAAAAAGTCGGGGATCTTGGCTAGATTTAATACAACCGCTTCAATACATAATCGGATAGATCGAACAATGCTTGGCGTGAATCAGAAGGAGCCAATCCAGACAATTGAGCCAGAGCCAATTGAGCATGGTGATTTGCTAGAGCGCGAGATTTGGCAATCCCATCGCTATTTAGCACCAAACTAATTGCCTTCTCCAAATCGGCTGCATCTTCAAACTCAGTAGCAATTAATTCGACGAGTTGAGGATATTCCTCCATCGCATATATCGTCGGCGCAGTCAGATTACCACTCGCTAAATCCGAACCAGCAGGTTTACCCAATACTTCATCTGAAGCCGTAAAATCGAGAATATCATCGACAATCTGGAATGCTAATCCTAAATTACGCCCGTAGAGATATAGTTGCTCGCAGATCTCTGTAGACTTGTCACTCAGCAAGCCCGCAGCCTTGGCACTATTTGCCAGGAGAGAGGCAGTCTTATAATAACTCTTCTCTAAATAGGCTTCGATCGAGAAATCCGTTTCAAATTGATTTAAGCCTTGCTGAATTTCACCCTCAGCTAAGTCCATAATCACCCGTGACAGCAGTTTAACTACTTCGAGGTTATCTAGGTTCGCTAGATACCAGGAGGACTGTGCAAATAGGAAATCGCCCGCTAGTACCGCAATCCGATTATCAAATAGGCTGTGAACTGTTGGTACGCCTCTGCGGGTATCTGCTGTATCTAGTACGTCATCATGGACGAGACTAGCGGTGTGAATCATTTCAGTGATTTCGGCGAGTCTGCGATGACGTGGGGTAATTTCTTCCCCAGGCATCGTCGCCCGTGCCACGAGTAACACGATAGCTGGGCGCACGCGCTTACCACCAGCCCCGAATAAATGTTCTGCTGCTGCGTATAAAATTGGGTGACTGGCACCGACGAGATTTTTGAGATTCTCCGTTAAAACTTCTAAGTCAGTTTCAACGGGGGCAAATAGGGATTTCACTGAGGTCATCGATCGAGCAGCTCAGAGGAGAGTTTACGAAAGTTTACATACATTCTAAGCTATTTTTGAGGGGATAGGGGATGGTGGATGGTTCGGTTGTTGGTTACGGTGATTTACTCTTTTCTCACGCAACAATATAGACAATTGCGTTGGAGGAGCCTCTGTTCGAGAATCTGTCTATTCACCATCACCGTTACACACTATCCACTACCAACTATCCACCACAGTCCTAAACCGTTACTGCTGGCAAAACTGTTTGCGCGACTAATGGTTGACTGGGTAGCCATTGGGTGGCAAGTTGGGCAAATTGTTGGGGGTCGCCGCTGACTGTAAAGCTAGTAGCTAAAGCTTTAGTATGGCTTTGGATGCCCAACAGATTTAGTTCTTGGGCGGCTGCTGTGACAACGTGAATCGCTGGATTGACAAATTGGACACTATGGGGAATAAATTTCCGTAAGACTGGTTCAAGATGGGGATAATGAGTACAACCATAGACTAAAGTATCGATCGATCGATCGAGTAATGGTTGAATATACTCTTTGGCAATCGCTAGAGTATGTGGTTCTTCTAAGCGATTATTTTCAATTAATGGCACAAATTCAGGGCAGGCAATTTGCCAAACTTCGGCTCCAGGATTTGCTTCCCGAATGGCATTCAGATAAGCATTGCTATTCACCGTAGCTGGAGTCGCAATCACCCCAATTCTTTGCCCTTGACGAGCGGCGGCTCTGGCTCCAGGTAAAATCACTCCTAGGATTGGCAAGTCATATTCAGCTCGAACGGTTTCTAGGGCAAGGGCAGAACTGGTATTGCAGGCCATAATTGCCATCTTCACCCGTTGCGATACCATCCAATCCAAGGTTTCGCGAGTAAACTGCAAAATCTCTGCCGCACTTCGAGTACCATAGGGCACCCGCGCAGTATCCCCAAAGTACAATACTGACTCCTGGGGAAGTTGGCGATAGATTTCTTGCAAGACAGTCAATCCTCCCACTCCACTGTCAAATACGCCGATTCTAGCAATTTCGTCTGCTGGGATGTGGAGGTTCGAGGTAAATCGGTCTTGCATATAGTTAGGAAAGATCGAGAAAATATAAGTGGTTCACAAAAACTTAGTCACGACGATCCTTGATGTACTGGACAATTCCTTTGGCAATGCCTTCTGCCATTACCTTTTGATAATCATCCCGACGCAGCCGTGCAGCTTCTGCTTCGTTAGTCAAATAACCAGTTTCGACTAGAATAGCGGGGATTGCCGATTTACGCAATACAAGAAAACGCGCAGATCTTACCCGTCTATCTGCTAGATAAAAATTATTTTTATTTACATAGTCCAATATGGCACTATGGACGGTTTCTGCAAAGGATTGACCGAGATTGTAATGGTATAATTCTAAGCCATTGACATCGGGACGACCATCGATCGAGTTAGCATGAATACTCACAAATAGCGTCGCGCCAGCGTCGCGAGACATTGTGACTCGTTCGTCTAAACCGACGAAATAGTCACTAGTTCGCGTCATTTTTACCGCAATTCCCTGTTTTTCCAGAATTTCGGCAACTCGTTTGGCAACAGGTAAGATTACGTCTACTTCCCGCAAACCACTCGGACCGATGGCTCCAGGATCTTTTCCTCCATGTCCAGGATCGAGCATCACCAGAACTTTACCATTACTCGGCGGTCTTGCCGTCGGGGTCTGATCTTGCTTGGCGGCTGGGTATCTTTTCGGCACAGTAATTGGTACTTGTGCTGGGGGGGGATTAACCGCAATTCGGACACCCCCACCAATGGGTTGTAAATAAACCCACCGATTGTCTAGGTACTGACGGACGATATCAACTTTGACCCCATCAGCACGACGCACGAGGATCGAAATATCATCGCCTTGATTACTAGCTGTGAGGTAACGTTGTGAATCAGCCGGAATTTGATAGCCAGGAGCCAATCTCGCATTGGGAATCGTCACCCGATAACTACCAGATCCCATGTCCCACCCAGTTGTATATTTGAGCTGGGTTCTACTTTGGCGATCTGCCTGCACCAAAATCCCCGTGCGCGTAGGATCGATGGCGATATAATTAACCGCTGTACCAATACTAGTATTGGCGGCAATTTTGGGGCGGGCAACTTGTGCCACAACAATTTGACCATCTTCATTGAAAACTGAGACGGGACCAACTGGCGCGCCGCGCGGAAAAGATTGCAGTAGTTGGGGCGCAGGGAGCTGCACCGACCACTGTTTATTCGTGCTAGCTTGGATCAATACTTGCTGCGGATCGATCGAGTACTGCGGATCGAGTTCTAAGACCATTCTCGTCCGATCTATGTCAAATTGACCCACTCTGAGTGACTTGATGCCATTACTGAGCAATTGGGAGGATGTGGGCTGATTGAGCCTAGTCTCAGGTAGATCGAGGATCAGTCTACTGGGGTTAGCCAGCATTTGGGCTTCAGGTTTCACTGCTGCACTAGTACTAAAATCAATGCGATTTTCGGTCGCATTAAATTGCCAAGACAGAATTTCTGCGGCTGTCGCAGGTAGTGATACCATTACGAAACTAAAAACACTGGGTAATAACCAGTTGTATCTCACAATACTTGCTCCTAAGATGGGGATTACCTGGGTAAAGTCGGTCGCGGGGAAAGAGTCGGTATCGTCGATCCACGTTCGGGGACTGGTATAGTTACATACCAATCGATCGGATTTTCACCAGTAAATTGGACTCGCTTGGGGTTCATTGTATATCCAGGTTGCAGCTCTAGAACTAGTCTAGTCGTACCACCGTCAAATAAACCTACTCGTAAAGATCGGAAATTACCTGTTAATTTTTGGGTAATTGTGGGCTTGGGAAAACCGATACCGGGCAGATCGATGACCAATCGGGTCGGATTAAAGAGCATGACTGCCTTGGGTTGAACCCCAGCATCAGTCTTGAAATCCAACCGATTTCTAGCAGCATCAAATTTCCACGATGCCAATTGGCCAGCATGAGCAGGGATAGCTAGCAGACAGAAACTAAATGCACTCAGAAGTAAAAATTGAAATCTCACTATATTTCACCCTTAACAGTGGACTTGATCACCACCAGTCGATCGCGTTTTCGTATGTCTAGATGAATTTTCGTATCATATTGTTTCTGTTTGCTGCGAAAGACTAACATTTTAGGACTCTGTGGTAAGATACCATAAATTTGGGATCGGGGACTAAAATTAGGATCTAAACTCAGTCAGGATCGAGAACTACCCGCTTGTTGTAATATACCCTGAATTTATTTTTACCTTGACTACTAAATTCACTTGCTAGTTCCAACGCTTATATGAAAGAGTTTAACTATAGAATTCCCACTTTTTCGAGTTAACTAGCTAATTTACGATTTTTGGCTCAGTTTCCGCTGTTTGAATTAGCGCACTAAATCGCAAAGCTATTTTTATTTCAAAATATCACGCAAAATATCGTCATCGCCAGTGGCTAGAACAAATTTGATTGATTCAAGCGTCTGGGATAGGTAAATAGCCAAGATATCGGACTTCATTCGTCAATAAAATGCTATAATTTCCGGCAATGACTGAGTATAAATACTTAAGCTAATCTAGCACGATCCTCACAGATCTGTCGATCTCACCGCACCCGAGGACACAGTGATTAACGTTGAATCGCAACGCGAGACAAGTGGCTAGAAAACAGTCTTAAATCTAAACCAAATAACCGATTTTTAAAAATCATGCTCGGCAAGTATTCGCAGTTAGGAATTTTAGGTAGCGCGATCGTATTGTGCCCTTTTGTGATGCCCGTAGTTACAGCACAACTGGTTCCACCCCCAAGCACCTCAAAATCACTATATGTATCATATCCTCCGGCTGATTATCAAACCGCATCCGATCGCATATTTGTGATTGGTAGTGCGCCGAGTGAAGGCAAGGTATCCATTAACAATAAATCGGTGCCTCGCAGTGAGAAGGGACACTTTGCGTCGGTGTTTAATCTCAAAGTTGGTAAAAATAGCTTCGAGGTTGATTATAAAGGACAAACTAAAACTATTGTAGTTACTCGATCGACTGTCGCCAAAGCTGATAGCCCCAAAGATAATTTCGAGCCTAATTCATTAGAACCTCAAGGGGCTATGGCGCGGATGCCCGGTGAGCTAGTCTGTTTCGGCGCGAACGCCCCAGGAAAATCTAAAGTTCAGGTAAATGTAGCTGGCCAAGATATCAAATTACAAGAACAGAATAATCAAATCGATTTACCTGACAATAAAGCAGCTTTGATCGATAAAAATCAACCCCAAGCATTGTATGGTGCTGGGCAATATTTAGGCTGTGCGATCGCATCTGCTGCTGCGGATTTGGGCAATCCTACCTATAAACTAGAAGTGGGCAATCCCGCAACTACCATTTCTCAAACCGCTCCAGGCAAGGTGCAGATTCTCTCACCCCTGAATCTTGATATCGCTGAAGTCAAAGTCGAAGGCGGCATTACCCGCACGGGTGCGAGTTCTGATTTTAGTCGGCTCACACCCCTCCCCAAGGGCACTAGAGCCGCGATTACCGCCCGTCAGACTGGAAATAACAATGGCAAGCAAGCCAACTGGGTTCGGCTCGATTATGGTGGCTGGATTCTCGCCGAGCAGGTACAAGTAACGGCTGGAGTCGGTGTACCGCCAAAAACTGTGATCAAAAGCGTGATGAGTAAAGATCGGGCCGGAGCTACCGATGTAGTCTTCCCGCTCCAAGTACCAGTGCCGATGACTTTAGAGCAAGGTACAAATACAGTCACCCTCACCCTCTACAACACTACCGCCCAAACTGACATTATCCGCTTTAACGATAACCCCGTTGTATCCCGCTTAGATTGGAAGCAGACAGCTCCTGGAGTCGTGCAATATGTCTTTAACCTCAAATCAAAACAACAGTGGGGTTATAAGCTCAGATACCAGGGTAGCAACCTTGTACTGACCCTGCGCCATCCACCCCAGCTCGATCGAAATAATACCGACAAACCACTCACTGGTACTAAAATATTATTAGATCCAGGACATGGTGGCAAAGATTCTGGCGCAGTTGGGCCGAATGGTTATACCGAAAAAGATGCTAATCTCTATGCAGCCAAACTATTAGCAAACGAGCTAGCTCTGCGCGGCGCGTCGGTATATTTATCGCGAGAGGTAGATAAATTTATCGAACTAGACGATCGACGGGCAATTATTGATAATCTAGAACCTACCCTCGCGCTCTCCGTTCATCACAATTCCCTCCCCGATGGCGGAAACCCTGACACCAAAGGTTTTTCTACCTTCTGGTACCACGCTCAAGCTCAAAGTCTCGCCATGTATCTTCACAATTATGTGGTCAAAGATACTGGTCGTCCTTCTTATGGTGTATTTTGGGATAATCTCGCCCTCGCTCGTCCGGCATCGGCTCCCTCGGTACTATTAGAGTGGGGTTTTATGAGTAATCCGAGTGAATTTGAACAGATTGCTACTCCCGCAGAGCAGCAAAAGATGGCAAAATCGATCGCTAATGGCATTACTCAATGGTTGATCTCTTCTAACAAGTAATTAGCGACAGATCCCCGACTTCTTGGAGAAGTCGGGGATCTTAATACCCTACAATTTGATCGCATCCTGACTAAATAAATCTTGCTCCAATGATGCAACTGTCACCAAACTATTCGATCGAGCATCCCACAAAATAAACTTAGCACAATCGAGCATATCACCCATTTTCAATGTCTTGACATTTGACAGCAAGTGAATATTTTCTTTGTGACAAGCTTCGAGATGATAATTAGGAATTCGCTCGGACAAATGATGGATATTATGGTAGCCAATATCTGCTGTAAACCACTTCAGAATCGTTGGTAGCTCTAAATAACTACTACCCTCGATCGCACCTTTTAAGTAGTCCCAATCGGCTGTCTGAGTAGCGTATGATCCCTCAAAAATATGCTGGACAAAGAATGTCCAAATAAAGATCGCTGCTGAGAAAGTTAGGACGAGTGAATAAACGCTCAAGAAAAATCCTGCCCCCAGCAAATTACTCAGTGCAATTAAACTAGCAATCACACAAATATTATTAAATAATAAATCCCAAAACTCTGTCTCGGATTGCCAGTGTTTGGATTTGTGGGCGGAAATAATTTCTGATATGCTCATTCCATTGCCTTGTTTTAAGGATGTGAATAAGTCAGCAAGTATATCGTAAATTCCTAGTATCAGAGCCATTCTGGGCTTGATGGCGAGATAGAAAAATCCACCAGGAATAGCCATTAATGGCTGTCTTAACAATTTGTATGTATTGCGATCGGCTAAACTTAATTTAGCAAATTCTTCGGTAGATAAGAAGTCGGCAACACCGCGATATCGTTCCCAATCTCCATTTGTTTTGTGGTGATAGGCATGATCTCTCGACCAGCCATAAGGAGGGATTGCATTAATAACACCAAAGATGAAACCGACAATTCTATTAACTTTTTTCGATGTAAAAAGTGAATAATGTCCACAATCGTGCATCAATGAAAAACAACGCACTGAAAACAGCGACATTAGCACGATAATCGGTGCAAGTAGCCAAACTGAAATTGTCGCAACTTTAACAGCTAAAACCCATAGCAATAGATAAGGAACAAGAGTATTGAGAACTTGATAAGTTGCCCACAAATCATTGCTCTTCATGTAGGGCGTTAACACGAAGTCTGATTTTTTAATTGTATCTTCCATCATTCAACAAAATACTCGTTCATAAATCTTGACAGATTTTTTACTTAACTTGTGCCCGAATGAACGAACCAGGTAAACCCCATAATTTTTTCGGCGTACTAACATAAGCGCGTTGATTGAAGACATCATAACCATTGCGCTCGATCGAGTCCAAAATCTGCTGATATAGTAAGAATGCCGCCCACACTGGCCAACGCACATCAGGACTGAGCCGACTGATGCCACTTTCGGCTTGTTGATAATATTTTCGCGCTCGTTGAATCTGGAACTTCATCAACGCTCGCCAATTGTCATTCACAACCTGATTCATTAAATCTTGCTCGGTATAGCCAAATAAAGCTAACTCATCCAACGGTAAATAAATCCGTCCCCGCTCGGCATCCTCACCCACATCCCGCAGAATATTGGTGAGCTGTTTGCCAATTCCTAAAGCTACCGCTTCCTCGATCGGGATATCAATTTTATCGCAATTCCAAGGTGCCGTAAACTGGCGATCGTCAACACCCACGATCGAATTAGACATCAATCCGACTGTACCCGCCACGCGATAACAGTAGAGCGACAATTCCTCAAAACTTTCGTAGCGATTCTTGCGTAGATCCATCCGTTGTCCAGCAATCATCTCTCGAAATGGTTGAATCACCAAATCGGGAAATTGATCGATCGTATCGACCAAGGCGACATCACAATTATCCGTGGGATTGCCCCTAAATATTTCCTCTAATTGTGCTTCCCATTGATCGAGTGTCGCCGGAGTCGTCTCGTCGGCATCCGCGCCATCAACCAACTCATCGGTATTGCGACACCAGGCATAAATTGCCCAAATTGCCCGCCGTTTGGGGACTGACATCAGTAGTGTCGCCAAATAAAAGGTTTTGCCGTATTCAGCAGTTATTTGACGACAGAGTTCATATGATTCCTCGCTCGATATCATTGTGGTCACGATCGGTAGGGACTTTTCCAGTTGCAACATTGCGTAAGATGTACTAGGGGACAAGGTGTGGGGGAGTGCGGGAGTGTGGGTGTGTGGGAGTGAGGGAGTGTCGGGTGTCGGGTGTCGGGTGTCGGGTGTCGGGTGTCGGATGACTAGGTTTAGTCTGGCTTCGATGATGTCAACAACACACACCTACTCCCTTACTTCCTTACTCCCTCACTCCCCTATCCCCTTTTCCCTTTCTCCTTTTCCCTTTCTCTTTTTCCCTATCCCCTATCCCCTATCCCCTAGATTGCAGTAACCAATGGTTTTGCTACTGCGGGTTGATAATTCGCGATCTCCTGTGCTGCAAGCTTACCAGAAAGCACGGCACCTTCCATACTGCCAAGATATTCTTGCATCGTATAGCTGCCAGCGAGAAAGAAATTAGAAATCGGGGTAGATTGGCTGGGGCGGCACGCTTGCCGTCCTGGAGATGCAGTATAAACCGATCTGGGTGTCTTCACGACGATTGATTTACGTAATTTAGCGGGATTGTCTCCAGTCAAATGTTGGGGGAACAGACGTTCTAATTCGGTCATTACCGCCGCCGTAATTTCGGCATCGGACTTATCAATCCAGTCTTTGGCAGGGGCGACAATCAGTTCTAGCATGGATTTGTCTGGATCTGCATACTCCTTGCAAGCCACGCTCATATCAGCATAAACGCTGAGAATATCCGATCGAGAGAATAGCAGATGATCGATATCAGTTAACTTGCGATCGAACCATAAATGCAAGTTAATTACAGGAACCCCTTCCAATCCCTGCATCTTCTCAAAAAACTCCATCTCTTGCCACGATTCAGGAATCAGCGTTTTGATCACATCCACAGGCATTGCCGACACATAAGCATCAGCCAGCACAATTTCATCCGCTGCCCCATTGATGCCCCGCATCAGAAAATGTTTGACAGTCCCATCTTCCGCCAACACAATTTGTTTGAGCGGCTTCTCCATCCGAATTTCGCCACCAAGGGCTTGGAAATGCTCCACAATAGGCTGACACAAGCGTTCCGTCGGCGACCCGTCTAGAAAGGCGATTTTGGAGCCGTAGCGTTGCTTGAGGAACTTGTTAATCGCCGTCAATGGAATCGTCGCCGAGACATCTTCAGGATTGATAAAAGTTAGAGCCTTAGAAGCAGCGATAAAAATATCTGAATTTACCCTGTCATCAATGCCCTGCAACCGCAACCATTCCAGCAGACTATACTTATCCATATCCTCGACATACTGCTGTCCGCGCAAGACTGCGGGCCATAATCCCAGTGCAAACTTAATTTTTTGCTCCCAAGTCAGCATGTCATTATTTCGCAAAATCGAAAAAATCACGTTAAACGGAGCTGGGATATCGGGCACACTGAAATATGAATACTTACCTGGTTGCTCAGGCTGATTAAAAATCAGCGCGTGTTCCTTCCATTGCAGGCGATCCTCAATCCCCAGCTCCTTCATCAACTGGAGCATATTGGGATAAGCCCCAAAGAAAGCATGGAGACCAGTTTCATACCAGTCCCCATCCTGATCTTTCCAAGCTGCAACTAACCCACCGAGGACATCCCGACTTTCAAATAAGATTGGGGTATGTCCGGCATCTGCTAAATATTTAGCACAAGCTAGTCCGGCTAAACCTGCTCCCGCAATGGCTACACGCATTTATTGATACTATCCCTATACGATCGACTGTAAGTAACGAATTCTCTATCCAGTCTAATTATATTTGCATTTCTTTACAATTCAACATCTCGATCAATGTACAATCTGTAAAACATGAATTCCAATCGATATTTTGCCCTTAGTTGCAACAAACACCCCACGGTGGAACATCCAGGCGGCTGTTGTGGTCACTACAGGTGGAAGTAGTATTTCTCAGGCGTTTCAAGCTGAAATTGCGCACAAGAGTTGACAGACTTCAGTTATTTTACTACGAGCTAATTCCCATGTATAGTTAAGTCTCACTGAAAATTAAGGCAAGTTGTGCGAGAAGTCTGCACGGGCTTTTAAAATATCGGAGGTAGTAATTGTTGCAATCGATACGCGGGGTTTTAGCCAAAACTAGAAAACTGAGAAAATGGATGCCGCTGAACGAAGCACAGTTGGCTAAATTCGATCTGCTCAGAACTTTAGTCAGACGGGATTTAGAATCACGTTACAAAGGATCTGTGCTGGGAAATATGTGGCCAATAGTCAATCAACTATCCCAATTACTAATTTACACCTATGTGTTTTCGATCGTTCTGAAAGTAAAACTCAGCCTCCAAGGTGTTCCGGAGAATAATTTCACTTTTGGCTTATGGCTATTTGCTGGATTATTGCCTTGGATTGCCTTTATCGGTGGGTTAACACAAGCAGCTACTTCAGTCATTTCTCAGCCTAATTTAGTTAAAAAAGTAGTATTTCCCCTCGCCCTATTACCAATAGTACCAGTGCTGTCAGCATTTATTGAAAGTGCATTTGGGCTAATCGCTTTAATATTTTTTGTAGCTTTAAATACCCATACTTTACATCCGACCTTGGTGCTGTTACCCTTAATCTGGATTACACAGTTGTTGTTGACAGCAGGATTGGCATATTTCACCGCAGGTTTAACCGTATTCTTGCGAGATATCCCACAAACATTGGCAGTATTCTTAAATCTTTGGTTTTATGCGACACCAATTATTTATCCGGCATCCGCAATACCCGAAAGTTTCCGCGATTGGGTGTTTTGGCTAAATCCGATCGCGACAATCTCGGAAATTTATCGAGATATTGTTTTAGTTGGTGAGGTAAAACATTGGTGCGAATGGGGTGTAACTGCGATCGGATCGGCGATCGTATTTTTGTTTGGTATCAAAATTTATCAACGGTTGCGCCCAGCTTTTGCTGACGTATTGTAGGTAGATAGTCTAATTTCATGCCGATCGTCACCATACATAGATTTTGAGGAACTTATCGTAATAATATGGGAGAAGAATTAGCAATTTCTCTGAATAATGTATCGAAATGCTTTAAACGTTACGATCGACCTGTAGATAGGTTGAAAGAAGTTTTAATACCCAGCAAGAATTATGCTGATGTCTTTTGGGCATTGCGCGATATTAATTTGGAAATTCCCAAAGGAAAATCGGTGGGAATTGTCGGACGTAATGGTTCTGGAAAAAGCACCCTATTACAAATAATTGCTGGAACTTTGACACCAACAACTGGCAAGATTCAAGTTAATGGTAGAATATCCGCTCTACTAGAGCTAGGGAGTGGTTTTAATCCAGAATTTACTGGGAGACAAAATGTCTTTTTCAATGGTCGCTTATTAGGTTTAACTCAAAAAGAGATTGAAAATAAATTTGATGAGATTGCCGGGTTTGCTGATATTGGCGATTTTATCGAGCAACCAGTCAAAACATACTCAAGTGGGATGTTTATTCGATTAGCTTTTGCCGTTGCAACCAGTGTTACGCCCGATCTTTTAATTGTTGATGAAGCTCTTTCGGTGGGAGATGAAGCTTTTCAGCGTAAATGTTTTGCGCGCATTCAATCAATTCAAGATCGAGGTGGTACGATTCTATTTGTATCTCACTCAGCATCCTCGATCGTGGAACTATGCAAGTATGCAATTTTGATGAGTCATGGCGAAATTCTACTATCTGGTGCTCCAAAATTAATTGTATCAAAGTATCAGAAACTGATCTATGCACCATCTGACCAAATATCAAGACTCACTCAGGAAATTCGCGATCTAAATCAAGAGTCTACTGCTGACGAAAAAAAATCGTTGACTATTCAAGAAGACAAAAACGATCGCCAACCTCCAAGTCACGAAAATTTCGACCTCTACGATCCCAACTTAATTCCTCAAAGCACAATATCTTATATATCTCGTGGAGCTACAATCGAAAACTGTCGAATAACGACATTAGATGGTAAATTAGTAAATATTCTACATTCAAGACACAAGTATATCTACAAGTATCAAGTGATTTTCACAGATTCAGCGGATCTCGTTAGATTTGGAATGCTGATTAAGACTGTCAGTGGTTTTGAAATCGGCGGTACCATCTCTCATCCTCTAGATCGACCAGTAAGCCACATTGAGAAAGGAGCAATTGTTGAAGTTGAATTTAAGTTTAATTGTTTACTTCAAGCTGGTGTATATTTTCTAAATGCAGGTGTGCTTGGAAGTCTAGATGGTCGCGAGCAATATCTCGATCGGCATATAGATATTGCGATGTTTCGAGTTCAACTAGAAGATGATAATCTAGCGACAGGCATCATAGATTTCTGTGTAGAACCAGATATTTCTTTTATTAAAAAGAACTAAAACTAACATTATTAATCGAACAATTATGCAAGACCAAATTGCTCCCTCGAATCAATCGATCACCACTCCAGGATTTACTTGTTGGTTGACAGGCTTATCTGGCGCAGGTAAATCCACAATTGCGACAGCATTAGCCACTAGTCTGAATGCGATCGAATTAGCTTGTGAAATTTTAGATGGCGATATAATTCGCCAGCATTTATCCAGCGACCTCGGTTTTTCAGCAAAGGATCGAGAAACTAATGTTTTGAGAGTTGCTTATATTTGTGGGTTACTCAACAAACATGGTATTAATGTCATCGTCGCGCTAATTTCCCCTTGTAATGAAACAAGAAATAGAGTGCGCAATTCACTAAATAACTTTATAGAAATTTACGTTAATTGCTCGTTGGAAGAATGTATAAAAAGAGATCCAAAAGGTTTGTACCAAAAAGCTTTAAGTGGAGAAATTAAAGAATTTACGGGTATTTCTTCGCCATATGATACCCCAACACACCCAGAAATAACACTCAATACTAACCATGAGAATATCAACCAATCAGTCGAGAAAATACTAGAATATTTGAGCTATTCTAAGCTGATTAAATATTGAATAAATACTATTATTGTTGGCAGCCGATCGATATATTCTAATTATGGAAAATCAACCCGATAAATGTGCGACGTTTATTATTACTGGAATGCACCGTTCTGGTACATCGCTGACTTCATCATTGATGGAAAGTGCCGGAATTAATGTAGGGAAAAGATTAATAGGTGCATCTCCTGGCAATCCAAAGGGTCATTTTGAGAACTTAGACTTTGTGGAATTCCACCAGCGTGTTTTGGATTCTCAATGTCTCAATCGAGAAGGATGGACATTGCAGCCAAAAATATCGATACCGCAGCAATTCTATGATGAAGCAAAGCTAATCGTCGAAAAAAATTCAATGTCGCAATCCTGGGGCTGGAAAGATCCCCGCACTACTCTATTCTTGGACTTCTGGCACAATTTATTGCCGCAGGCATATTTTATATTTACATATAGATCGCCGTGGGAAGTTGTGGATTCTTTATATCGGAGAGGAGATGAAGTCTTTGATACTAATCCTAAATATGCCTTGGAAATATGGACTCATTACAATCGGTTGATTCTTGATTTTCATCATAGATTTCCAGAGCGAAGCATCCTGCTCAATATTGAAACTTTAATTGCCGATCCTGATTGTATTTTTAAATTATGCAAAAATAAGTTTGGAATCGAATTCAAAGATCCCGATCTAAATATTATCGAAAAATCATTGATGAGTAGTTTAGATGCTAGCTCTTATCGATCGCTATTAATTAAAAAAGTTTTCCCAGACGCAATAGATTTATTTAATGATTTGAATAGCCAATCTGATTTAAAGCATCAGTTATTTATTCCTGAAGATGTAGCAGTCAATGAATCTTTTAGAGATTGGGCTTTTAAAGACTGGATCAATATTTCCAGGATTAATCGAAATAATCAAGTAGCATCGAACCGATTTCAGCAATCACAATTTGAATTGAGGCAATCTCAATCTGAATTACGACAATCTCAACTTGAATGGCAGCAATCTCAATCTGAATTACAGCAATCTCAAAACACGATCTTAGCAATGGAAACTAGTAAATTCTGGAAACTTAGAAAAATTTGGTTTCGGCTCAAACAAGTTTTTTCTGTTAAGTCAGCTTCATACGCAAATATGATTGGAAATGTCGTTAAAGATATTGAAAATATTGTCAAAGATGAAGAGCAAGATTCTGTGTACTCTCGCAGGTTTCCTAATCTGAAGCCACTCAATATTTTCTCGATCGTATCTAGCGAACGACGGATAAATCTAGTTACAGATAGTATCAATAGTGGTAGTCTTTATGGTGGTGTCGGAACCGCTATTATTTTTTGTACACTACTCGCTGAGAAATGGAATTGTAAATTAAGGCTAATCACCAGGACAGAAAAAGCACAAGAGCACAATTTTTTTGAAATCCTCAAAGCCAATAATATTCGATGTACGCGGAACGTAGAATTCGCATTTAATAGCATTGGTGAAGATCGGGCTGATGAACTTGATATTCATCAAGAGGATATTTTCGTCACCACTTCTTGGTGGACAACGTGGAGTACACTGAAAAGCATCTCTCCCACCCAAATTATTTATCTACTCCAAGAAGATGAGAGAATGTTTTATGCTCATGGAGACGATTATCTACACTGCAAGCAGATTATTGCTAATTCAGAAATTCAGTTCGTGGTAAATTCAAAGCAGTTATTTGAACATTTTATAGCTGAAGGGTTCTACAACATCAAAGATAAAGGATTATGGTTTGAACCTGCATTCAATAAAGATTTATATTTTCGAGAACAGAGTGAGGCAAAAAAGACAAAGAAGAACTTCTTTTTTTATGCCCGCCCAAATAATCCCAGAAACTTGTTTTACTTTGGATTAGAAGTAATTGACTCCGCTGTTCGTCAAGGAATATTAGATCTAGATGAATGGGAATTGTTTTTTATTGGAAAAGATATACCGCTGCTAAAGATAGCTGGATTCTATGAGCCGAAGCGAATTGAGGGCTTAAATTGGGTAGAGTATGCAAAGTTTATCAGATCGGTTGATTTAGGACTATGCTTAATGTACACGCCTCATCCTAGCTATCCACCGCTAGATTTAGCTGCATCTGGATCTGTCGTTGTCACAAACAGATTTGGGATCAAAAGAGAACTGGACACATATTCTAACAATATTATTTGTAAGGACACCGACATCGATAGTATGCTGCAAGGAATTGCTGACGGGATCGCACTATCTGGCAATCCAATTCTCCGCACTCAGAACTTTGATAAAAATCAAATTTTACAGGATTGGGAAACATCCTTCGAGCAAGTCATCGCTGAGTTGGTAGAGGATTAAAATGTTTATATTAGATTACAAACCAGTTACTTATTCAGATCCTTGGTTGAGATCCTATCAAGATCGGATTAAGGATTTAGGCGAAAAGGAAAAAAAAGTAGCTTATTTTTATGAAAATCCTGATAATAGTACTTTTCGATATCGGATCTACAACATGATTCAAGTGTTGCAAAGATTGAGCAGCAATATTTCTGCATCTTATTTTTGCAATAGCGATCGAGACAACTTAAATTCAGTCATTGAAATTGCAGATGTTATTATTATTTGCAGAACAAAATATACTGATAATATCAACAGAATAATTTCTTTGGCTAAGGCTAAAGGTAAAAAAGTATTGTTCGATGTTGATGACTTTATATTTGACACTTCATATACTCATCTAATCCTCAATACTCTCGATCAAGATCTATCACATCCTGATGTTTGGGATGTGTGGTTTGCTTATATTGGCAGATTAGGCGAAACTCTAAAATTATGTGATGGTGCCATCACGACAAATGAGTTTCTAGCAGAAAGAATTAGGTGTTTTGCCTCTAAACCAGTTCAGATCATTCCTAATTTTCTCAATGATGAGCAAATGAACGTATCCAGCAAGATTTTTCAACAGAAAATTAGATCGGAATTTAAGAGAGATAATAAAATACATTTAGGATATTTTAGTGGATCGCCAACACATAATAAAGACCTTGCTTTAATTTCAAATGCTCTAATTAAAATACTCGAAAAATACCCCAATCTGATTTTAAGAATTGTGGGGCATTTAGATTTAAAAAATTCGCTTGAAAAATACAGATCCCAAATCGAATTTTTTCCTTTTCAAGATTTTATCAACTTGCAAAATCTAATTGCCGAAACAGAAATTAATTTAATGCCGCTGCAAGACAATATATTTACGAACTGCAAATCAGAACTTAAATTTTTTGAAGCGTCTATTGTGGGAACATTAAGTGTAGCTTCGCCAACATTTACATATGCTAATTCTATCAAAGATGATACCACTGGATATCTTGCTAATTCATTTGAATGGTTCGATAAATTAGACAGTATCATCAGCTCAATCGACGATTGTTGTTCTAGTATTTTAGAAGCGTCCTACCATGATGCAGAGCAGAAGTATGCTTGGTATAATCAGCTTGAGCTGATCGAAAACACTTTACTTAAAAATATGTAGGGATATCTGTATTTTTTAGAGAATGTGAGATCCCAATTTTATCAGGAGGAAAGTGAAAGCAAAAGTAGCAGCTTATATAACTTGTTATGACGATCTTAAATCGGCAAATCGGTGTATCCAAGCGATCGAATCGCAATCGATGAGGATTGAAGGCATCTACATCGTAGACAATTCCGAGCACCCATTATTGCTAAATAACCATAGTCAGCTATTGTCAATTCATCATTATCCGCATAATATTGGAATTGCCGAAGGTTTAGCACAAGCATTAGGATGGGCGATCGATCGAGAGTATGATTTTTTATGGACATTCGATCAAGATAGTATTCCCACGCCGAGCTGTTTAGAAATATTACTAGAAACTCACGATAGATTAGCCCAAACAGCTAATTATAAAATTGGAATCATTGCCCCAACTCCATTTGATTTGAGAACAGAAACAGTTGTCAAGAGTACTATTTTTGCTAACGATCATTTTGCTGGGTTTAAACACGATGAGAATGCTGATTATTATGAATGTGATGCACCGATTACTTCCGGATCGCTGATTTCATTAGCGGCGGCTCAAGCTATCGCCTATCCTTCCAAAGACTTATTTATTGATGGTATTGATTTTGATTATGGATTGCGACTCAGAAGAAAAGGCTTCCACAATCTGGTAGTTCCTAAAGCAATTATGTATCATGAGCTAGGTAATCCGATTCAAGTAAATTTCCTAAATAAAGATCGATCGATCGAGCAGTATTCTGCTTTACGTCACTACTATATTTGTCGCAATCATACTTATCTAGAGATCCGATTTGCTAGCGGCTACTATCGTCTCACTAGTTGGATGAGGCGAATCAAGCATCTGCTGGTAAGTATTTTTTGGATCTTACTATACGATCTCGAAAATAAACAATTGAAGATTTGGGCTTGTTTGTTAGGTACTTATCACGGTTCGATCGGTAAACTTGGTAAATGCTGGTAACTAACTGCCAAGCATCGATACTCATATGTAGCTAACGAATACTAATGGAGCCAAAAGTTTTAGCCTATATTACTATTTACGAAGATAGAGAAGCTGCAATCAAATGTTTGCAGGCGATCGAATCACAAACTATCTCGATCGATTCAATTTTTATTGTAGATAATTCTCATAAACAACTACTTACTAATTTAGACAGTCGATCGATATTAATTCATCACTTCCCGTCTAATATCGGGATTAGCCAAGGATTGATCCTTGCACTAAAATGGGGTATTCAAAAAAATTACGAATTTTTGTGGACTTTTGATCAAGATAGTATTCCGAGTTCTGATTGTCTGGCTATTTTGCTGGCAGAACATCAAAATTTAACCCAACAGAATCAGCCGATCGGGATAGTCGCTCCGCTGGCTTTCGATTGCCGTAGCCAATCTTTTATCGGTGGCATCAATTTTAAAAATGATAAATTTATCCATTGTACTCATAATGAATTCGATCAAATTTATGAATGCGATGCACCAATAACTTCTGGTTCTTTGATTGACTTACATGCTGCTAATTTAAGCGATTTGCCTATTGCCAATTTATTTATCGATGGCGTAGATTTTGACTATGGCTTAAAGCTTAAACAGCAAGGATTTAAGAATTTTGTTGTTACTAAAGCTAGATTGGAGCATAATTATGGGACTCCTATTGCTATCAAAATTTTGAACTTTAGGTGGATATTTCAATCATATTCTCCGTTGCGATATTATTATAGTTGTAGAAATACAACATATTTAGCCCTAAACTATGCAAACAAATTTTATAAAGTGACTGCTGCTATTCATCGAATCAAAACCACAATTCTTAAAATTGCAGCCATTATGGTGTTTGAAAAAATTAATAAACATCAGAAAATATATGCCTGCTTGCTTGGTACATATCATGGCTTCTTCAATAAATTAGATCGAACATGGTTGTAGAATTCGATTATTTTGTTAAAAATTACGATCATGCCAAAAATTCGGATATTATTAGCGATCGACGATGCTAGTCTCGGCGGTGGGCAAATGCATGTGTTGCTGCTAGCAAAATACTTGAGAAGTGCTGAGTTTGAGGTGGAGATTGCGACGGAGGCTAGCGGGTGGCTCGTTGATGAAGCTCTCAAGCTGAGTATCGTCGTACATCAGATTGCGATTTCCAATACATTTACATGGCAATCTTTTCAGCAAATGCGACAGCTTTTGATGTCCCAAAAGTTTGATGTCGTACATACTCATGGTGGTACCGCAGGCTTTTGGGTGAGGTTTGTGGCAGCGGTTTTGAAACAACGCATGACGATCGTTCATACTTATCATGGATTGCATTATCTCAATATTTCGCAAACCGCCGCTAAAGGTATCCGTCAGAAAATTAAGCGGGAAATTTTCAAACGGATAGATCGATTTCTTTTGGCTGATACAGATCGGATAATTTGTGTTTGCCGTTCGGATTATCAGAAAGCGATTGCGGCTAGAGTCGCGACGATCGATCGAACTTCGATTGTCTATAATGGAATTGAGATCGATAAATTTTCTACTCCGCTAGATCGAGCAGTTGCGCGACAGCTATTTGAGCTAAATGCAACAGAGTTTGTCTTTGGAAATGTTGGTAGATTGCACGAGCAAAAGGGTCATCAATTTTTATTACAAGCTTTTGCAAAAATGACCAATCGTGCTCGATTGATGATTATCGGCGACGGATTAATCCGTGATGAATTAATGGGATTGGCAAATAAATTAGAAATTAGCGATCGAGTCTCATTCTTGGGTGCGCGTGCCGACATCTATGAGTTTCTATCAGCGATCGATATTTTTGTGATGCCGTCACTTTGGGAGGGACAACCAATCGCTTTGCTAGAGGCATTAGCGATCGGCAAGCCATGCATTGCATCTGCTGTAGATGGTATTCCCGAAATTATTACCGATGGAGTCAATGGGTATTTAGTCAACCCCAGAGATATCGAAAAACTTGCTAAAATGATGGATTTGACGATCGAAAATTCAGATATGTTTCGGAAGTTTGGCGATCGTGGAGTCAGTGCAATTTCTCCACAGTTTTTAGCTCAAAACATGGCGGTAGAGATAGCCAATATTTATCTGGACGCTGCCAAATCTAAGCTTGTGAATCAACGATCTGGTTGCGGATGACGGGGCTTTTGAATGGCTTTCGTTCTGGTTTTGGCTCAAAGACGATCGGACAAGCCCAATCAACATCCCACCATTTACAATGTTGGATTGGATCGTTGGGATCGGGGACTAATCCCAGCAAATCTTCTCTAACTGTATCTAAAAAAGCACCAGTTCCCACATCCATGAAAACGGTATTCAACAATTTAAAATGTTGTTTAATTTTGATTTTATCTCCGCTGGATGTGTGATAGACCCTACTTTCAAAAAACTTATTTACCCTACCACCGTCTCTAGACCATTGATTTGTGCTACCTGATTTTACCCATTGGACGGTACCGTTGGCAAAATAAACTATCACCAATTTAGGATCTTCTACTTTTTTCTCGTTCATGGGAATTATATCCAGTAATAAATGATGTTTGACGATCTCCCAGCTAGTTTAGTCCAGCCGATTTGCCCAAGTAAATGATTACTAGCTTTACTTTTCAAGTCAGCAGCTCTGCTAACGGTAGTTCGCAACATACAACACTATATTATATCTTGTTAGCCCTATCTGAAAAAGTCAATTGTATTGACAACTAGCCATTTCGATCGCGATTGTGCCAAAACTACTAGTCTGTATAGCTGTGATGGATTTTCGATCGCAAAGTTTCTTATACTAGACTAGCTCCCCAGCATTATTCTAACTAATAAATTTGTGTTAGCAGCCCTTCTTTACGGTCGAGAAGATCTCCGCCTCGAAACTCTAGACACTCCAACCCCCGCGCCTGGGGAAGTGTTGATGGAGGTAGCCGCTGCAACTACCTGCGGGACAGATCTCAAGGTCTGGCGGCGCGGTGGACATGCGAAGATGCTCAAACTACCCACGATCTTCGGACATGAAGCGGCGGGGAAGATTGTCGCGCTAGGTGAAGGTGTCATTGGCTGGCAAATTGGCGATCGAGTAGTGGCAAACAACTCAGCACCCTGCATGAATTGTTTCTTTTGTCAACATCAAGAATACTCGCTCTGTCCCAATCTAACTTGGAATAACGGTACCTTTGCTCAGTATCTGAATGTCCCCGCGCCAATTGTCCAACACAATCTCCTGCATATTCCAGCGAATCTCAATGGTTCGCTAGCCTCAATGACAGAACCACTAGCTTGCGTGTTGCATGGAGTGGCACGGAGTGGATTTACCCCCGATTCTAGAGTAGTCGTAATCGGTGACGGGGCGATCGGCTTGATGTTTGTCGCAGTGATGGCGAGTCAATGTCAGTCTGTCTGGCTCTTTGGCGGTAACGATTCCCGCTTGGCTGTGGGTGAAAAATTAGGAGCTACTCGGACTTGGAATCACCATCATTTAGATATTCCCAGCAGAGTGAGAGATTTAACTCAGGGTTGGGGCGCGGATATCGTCATCGAAGCGACAGGGGTACCGAGTGTGTGGGAAACGGCGATCGCTTGCGGTCGTCCAGGTGCGACAATTAATTTATTCGGTGGTTGTCCGAAGGATACGACGATTAGTGTAAGTACTGACAGGCTACACTATAGCGAACTCACGCTTAAAGGTGTCTTCCACAATACCCCACAGCATGTCAGAATTGCCCTAGAACTGTTGGCAAGTCGGGAAATACCCTTTGAGCTATTAATCAGCGATCATCGTCCCCTGAGCGATTTAGCCCAGACTTTCGAGGATATGAAAAATCGTCGGGTAATTAAGGTGGCGATGATACCGAATTAGGACTGGGAGACAGGGGGACTGGCTGATAAACTCATCCCCTATCCCCTATCCCCCATCTAATATACAATTGAAGTCGCGATCGACAATCGATCGACTCCCATTTGTCAGAAAGATAGTGAAGATCGGTATTGTTGGTATTGGATTAATTGGCGCATCTCTGGGATGGGACTTTCGCCAAATGGGGCATCAAGTGATTGGTGTCAGCCGTCAGCAAGCTACTTGTGATATTGCCGAGCGGGAAGCGATTTGCGATCGAGCTAGTTGCGATTTAGCTAGTCTCAAAGCTACCGAGATGATCTTTATTTGTACGCCGATTGCTGCAATTATCCCAACGATCGAGTTATTAATTCCTCATCTCCATCCTGATACCATTCTCACCGATGCTGCTTCCGTGAAAGGGGCAATCGTCGATCGAGCCACCGATTTATGGGCGAATTTCGTCGGCGGACACCCGATGGCGGGGAATTCTGAGAGCGGGATAGCTGCATTTGAGAAGGGGCTATTTGCCGAGCGACCTTATGTTCTCACTCCTACGGCTCAAACTGCTCCTGTAGCCCTGGAAAGAGTGGCTGAGTTGATTCGATCGCTCCACTGTACCATTCATTATGCCACCCCTGCCCAGCACGATCTAGCAGTAGCATGGATTTCCCACTTACCGATTATGGTAAGCGCGAGTTTAATCGATGCTTGTTTGCATGAATCAGATCCGCTGATTCTGGACTTTGCCAAAAAGTTCGCCAGTACGGGGTTTAAAGATACCAGTCGCGTGGGCGGTGGTAATCCTGAGATGGGGATGATGATGGCAGAATATAATCGAGAGGCAATATTGCGATCGTTATATCAATATCGAGATCGATTGGATAGTATCATTGGATCGATCGAATCAAAACAATGGTCGGAGATTAAAGATTTGTTATCTACAAACCAATCTAACCGCACTAACTTTATCAACTGCTCTAGCTTGGAAAAAGACGGAGATTTCACCATTAGAAAAAATGTGTAACTAATCGATTTGGTTAAACTCCATAAAAGTCCTCATCTAGAATCTGTTCGACTGAGAAAGGACAACTCATAGGATAGTCACTATCAGCAGGTACCCGTACTCCAAACTTCGCTAGACTTCCTTCCTTAATTGCTAACTTACGACTAGCATGATAAGCCTTTTCTATTGTTTCTAATAGTAAACTCTTCAGCGAAGGTGTATCCGCTAAATTGTCTAGAACTCTTTGACGATGTTCCAGTACGGAACTATACCAGCTTCCTTTCATTGATTCAGGTGCATCATTCTGTACTCGTAATTTGAGCAAATGTGCTAATAAAATAGTCAGATTACTTTTGAGAGCATTCTTTTCCGCTCTACCCAAATCAACTAACTCCTCAATCAAGTGTTCGACATCCAACGAGCTAAATTCGCGATTTTTTAACTGCTGAATAGTTTGCTCAATCCATAACTGTAAATCGCGATCGTATAATGTGTTAGTCATCATATTTAACCTCGATACTTCAATTCGAGAAGTTTAAAAAAAGACCGTTCGATTTGAACGGTCTTTAACACAAATAAGTTAAATGTTATTTAATAAACAACATTTCTTGATAAGTAGGCAAGGGCCACATATCATCAGCTACTTCACCTTCGAGTCCATCTGCATACTTGCGGACATCATCCATTAATGGACGAACAGTTTTGACCAAGAATTGCATATGTGCTTCGGGGGAGTCAAAATCATGGCTGCTCATCGCCGAGGCTAATTTGCTGACTGAATCCATCATTGATTTGGTCAATGTTGCCACAGTTTGAACATTTGCAGCATCAAAATCAATCCCGATTTCGGTAAGTCCAGCAATGGTGGTTGCTAAGTCAGTTAGATAACGGGTTGCGGCTGGATAAATCATGGTTTTGGCAATACTAATTACTAGTTTAGCTTCAACCTCGATCGACAGAATATACTGTTCGGCGTAAGTCTCATACCGACTTGCCAATTCTACTGGAGAGAGAATTCCCATCCCGCTAAATAGGCTGATGATTTCTGGCTCATTCAATACAGGTAGAGCATCCGCTGTCGTCCGCAAGTTGCGTAAACCGCGTTCTTCTACCGCCATTTTGTGCCATTCTTCCGAATAACCATTGCCATTGAATACCACTGCGCCGTGATTGTCGATCACTTCTTTGAGGACGATTTCAATTGATTTATTTAATTCAGTCCCTTTGGCTAGTTCAGCTTCCAATTTGTCAGCCATCCAAGTTAAGGAATCAGCTAACATCGTATTCATAGCCACTAATGGCCCTGCTACCGACTGTCCAGAACCAACTGCACGGAACTCAAAACGGTTGCCAGTAAACGCAAAAGGTGAAGTCCGGTTGCGATCGCCAGCATCTTTTGGCAATTGTGGCAAGGTATCTACACCAATATTCATGATTCCTTTCTCGGTGGAACCTTTTAACGCACCCTGCTTAATTTGCTCGAATACATCTTGGAGTTGAGAGCCTAGATAAACGGACATAATCGCTGGTGGAGCTTCATTCGCACCCAAACGGTGGTCATTACTAGCGGTAGCAATGACGGCGCGTAATAATGGCCCGTATTTGTGAACGCCACGAATAACGGCACCACAGAAAACTAGGAATTGAACATTAGAGTGAGGATTGTCGCCTGGATCTAATAAATTGCCCTGGGTGGAATTTCCAACAGACCAGTTAACGTGTTTACCAGAGCCATTAATTCCGGCGAATGGCTTCTCATGCAGCAGGCACATGAAGCCGTGTTTTTTGGCAGTAATCTTCAGAATTGTCATCAACAATTGCTGATGATCCGTTGCTACGTTTGCCGCTTCATAGTAAGGAGCGATTTCAAACTGACCTGGCGCAACTTCGTTGTGACGAGTCTTCGCTGGAATGCCGAGGCGGTAGAGTCTTTCCTCTACATCCTGCATGTAAACTTGAACCCGCTCTGGAATTGCTCCAAAGTAGTGGTCATCAAATTGTTGTCCTTTTGCTGGTGGCTTCCCAAATAGGGTTCTACCCGCCAGTAACAGGTCAGGACGACTATTTGCGAAATTAGTATCAACCAGGAAGTACTCTTGCTCTGCGCCGCAGCTAGAGTTGACTGGAGCGATGTTGGTGTTGCCGAGGACTTTCAAGACGCGAGTGGCAGCTTTGTTCATCGCCGCGTTGGAACGCAGTAGGGGTGTTTTCTTGTCTAAAGCTTCCCCAGTCCACGATACAAATGCTGTCGGAATGCACAAGGTGGAACCATTATCAGTTTCCATGATAAAAGCGGGGCTAGTCACATCCCATGCGGTATAACCACGCGCTTCAAAAGTGGAACGGATCCCACCGTTAGGGAAAGAGGAACCATCGGGTTCACCTTGGACGAGCAATTTACCTGCAAACTCGGAAATCACCGAGCCATCACTTTGAACGGAAATAAAACCGTCATGCTTTTCTGCAGTACCATTGGTCAAAGGATAGAAGACGTGAGCATAATAAAGTGCGCCTTTGGAAATCGCCCAATCTTTCATTGCAACTGCTACAGAGTCAGCAACGGAGATATTTAATTTTTCGCCTGTTTGGATCGTCTTTTTGACAGACTTAAATATATCCTTGGGTAGACTTTCCTGCATCTTCGCTAAGGTGAAGACATCAGTCGCCCACAAATCCTCTAACCGTCTGGATGCCTTGGGGGGCATTGGCTCGCGGTTGGTGATTTGATAAATTGCTTGCATCCGAGATTCGTTTCCACTCACAGCTTTTTTCCTCTTTGGCTTTTGATATGTTAAATAATAATTGCGATCGATACCTAATTTTAGGTAGCTAGGATACCGATTTTCAGCGATGGTTGTGTGTTCGACAATGTTTTCGCTGTGAAGTCACAAGTTCAGTGTCGGCAATCAAATACAGGCAAGACTCGGCGAAGGATCTGAACCTAGTTGGGTGTAAGATCGAACGAATCTAGTAATCTGTCTAATTTAGGTCACTGACTCGGTTTGAGATATTATCTCATGGTAGCGTCAGATCTGGAAATTTTCTAGCAATAACAGGCTATTCTGCCCCCATCAACGGCTGGTGATGGCGGTCACAAATTATTGATAGATAACAAAAAACTCGACAGTCGATTAAATTAAGTTATGATAGAGATTGTGACCAAAGTTGTTGTTAAACTTCTCGCCACAACAAAATAATTCATTTTTTTGGCATAGTTTTCAAATGAGTATCTCTACCCCTACACCCGCCAACGATACCTCGGTTTGGACTAGTCTCAAACAAGCGATATCAGCTAGTTCGGGGTTTCAAAACTGGGCATCACAACTATCTACGCTAGAGCAAAAGAATCTCAATCTTGATGCTCGCGTTCAAAAGTATCTCCGCGAAACTCTCGAGACTTTAGCATATTAAATCTTTGTGACGACAGAAACCCGACTTTTTCAAAAAAGTCGGGTTTCTAGCCATAATGGTCGATTTGAACAATTAGCTAAATATACTATCAAAGAACTCGATCGATTCTTGCAGAGATGCGATGAAAGTATCGATTTCTCCTCTGGTATTATAGAAGTGTAAACTCGCTCTCGCTGTCGATTGTGCTTTGATAAACCGATGCAGTGGTTGGGTGCAATGATGTCCCGCCCGAATTGCAATACCTGCTTGATCTAACATCGTCGAAAGATCGTGAGGATGAACTTCTCCGCAAGTAAAAGCAGCTAGTGCAGCGCGTTCTTTTGGTGCTTTTGGCCCATATATTCTCACCTGAGGTAGCTTTGTTAACTTATCCATTAAATAGGTGGTCAATTCTGCTTCATAAGCATGAATTTTGTCCATCCCAATGTTAGTTAAATAATCAATCGCCGCACCTAATCCAATCGCTTCAGCAATCGCTGGAGTACCTGCTTCAAACTTGTGCGGTAAATCTGCATAAGTCGCATTTTCGAGAAATACGTCAGCAATCATTTCACCACCACCCAAGAAAGGTGGCATCGATCGCATCAAATTTAGCTTACCATATAAGAAGCCAATCCCAGTTGGAGCGCACATCTTATGCCCCGAAGCCACCAACCAATCGCAATCTAAATCCTGAACATCGATCGGTAAATGTGGCGCACTCTGACAAGCATCAATTAATACCTTAGCACCATATTGATGGGCTAGAGCCGTAATTTCCTTGACGGGATTGATACAACCTAATGTATTAGAAATATGGACGATCGAGACTAATTTTGTTTTATCATTTACTAATGATTGATAATGTCCAAAATCGAACTCTTCCTCTGGCGTAAGCTGGACAAATTTAAGCCGAGCACCTGTTTTTTGAGCGACTAATTGCCAAGGAATCAGATTACTATGATGCTCCATCACCGAGAGAATCACCTCATCACCCCGTTGCAGATTACTCAAACCCCAACTATAAGCAACTAAATTAATCGCTTCCGTCGCATTGCGCGTATAAATAATCTCTTGCGAAGAAGCCGCATTCACAAATTTAGCAATCTTTTCTCGCGCACCTTCATAAGCATCCGTCGCTTCCGCACTCAGCGTATGGACACCGCGATGAACATTGGCATTATAGTGACTATAATAATGCTCCAGCGCGTGAATCACCGCATGAGGTTTCTGGGAAGTCGCCGCATTATCAAGGTAAACTAGTGGCTTACCATGCACCTCCCGATGGAGAATCGGAAAATCTGCACGTACAGACTCAGCCAGATTTAAAGTTTTAGTTTGAATAAAAGTCATATTAGGATCGATGTTCCTGGTAAGATTTTGAATCAGTCGTTGGATGCGGCTTCCTCTAGTCATTTATTGCCAATGTTTAGCTAGCTTTGAATGCTTTTACTGCTACTGCTAGTTTTTCACGTACTGAAGCAACGGGGATTCGATCGATAATCTCTACAGCAAAAGCATTAATTAATAATATTTTAGCGGTTTCCACATCCAAACCTCGACTTTGGAGATAAAAAATCTCATCGTCTTCCAATTGGCTGACAGTTGCACCGTGGGAACATTTAACATTATCCGCCGTAATTTCGAGCTGCGGCTTGGTATCAATCCTCGCGGTAGATGATAGCAGCAGATTCCGATTCAGTTGTCCCGCATTGGTTTGTTGGGCGGCTTGGGGCACAAATACCTTACCATTAAAAATTGCGTGAGCGCGATCGTCTACGATACATTTATGCAATTGATTCGTGGTACCGTTAGGCTTAGTTAACGCGATCGTACTATGTGTATCAGATTCCTGCTCTCCATTTACCATCGCTAAACCATTGAGATTGGTTTCCGTCGCTGCGCCGATTTGGAAGATTTCCCAGTTATGGCGAGAAAGTTTGGAGCCAAGATCGATCGAGTTACCCGTATAGGAACTATGCTGAGACTGGGAAACTGCTGTCTTCCCAATATGAATAGCGGTGATATCCTCATCCTGAATCCGAGTATGGTTCAGCGTCGCCGTATTCCCCAGCCAGATTTCAGTAACGGCGTTATTAAAGTAAAGATGGTTAGGAATCGACGTATGTAGATATTCCTGAATCACCGTCGCATTGCTACCAGCTTCCATCACGATTAGAGTGCGCGGTTGAATCGCCACAGCCACATCATCGACAGTCGCAATAAATAATAACTGAATCGGCGAATCATAAGAGCTATCTTTCTCTAGCCACACAACCGCAGCCTCATTAATACCCGCCGTATTAATCGCCGTAAAGACTTCCTCACCACCAGGCTGTTTACCTAGATAATCAGTCACCGCTAATCCCGCATCGATAGCAGCGGCTAAATTCCCGATGAATACCCCCGCAGGTAAATTCGCAATGCTGGAATATTCAGGCTCGTAGATCCCATTCACAAACACCAGACGGCTATCAGGAGCCTCTGGAATGACTAAACCGTTAATATTAACTGGCGGTAGTTGTGGGCTTGGTGCAGCGAATGTTTGCGCCAGCAGCGGAGACAAATTAGTAAATCTCCATTCCTCATCTCGATTGGTGGGGATAGTTTCCTCCTGGAGATATGCAGACGCTTGGGTGCGAATATCTTGGAGTTGGGGGTTGGCTGGAGGCGTGAGTGGGATGAGTTGGGTGAGAGTTGCTGTCATTATCGATTTTGGATTTTGGATTATCTAACTTAGATCCCTATCCCTGCTGGCGTGCAAAATCCCCTCCTCGGAGGGGTGCCCGTCGGGCGGGGTGGGTAGATCTCCGCAGCACATCAAACAGTCTGTGCATGGGAGATATCATTCGAGAGAGACTTGTGGGGTTGGGCAGGTTTGCACAGTCATTAACAGTTTTCAGCAGAGTTTATAGCATAAACCTGCCCCTACAGATCCGTGTTTGCGATTATACGTTCGCTGTTTGCGGCTCCGTCACCCAGTCATAGCCCTTCGCCTCCAATTCCAGCGCGAGTTCCTTCCCGCCGCTAGTCAGGATTTGTCCATTCGCCATCACATGGACAAAATCAGGAATAATATAATCCAGCAACCGCTGATAATGCGTAATCACCAACATCGAATTATCCTGATTCGACAACTGATTCACACCATTAGCCACAATTTTCAGCGCGTCGATATCCAAACCCGAATCAGTCTCATCAAGAATCGCTAAACTAGGCTGCAAAATCGCCATCTGCAAGATCTCGTTCCGCTTTTTCTCACCACCAGAGAAACCTTCGTTCACGCTCCGGCTGAGGAAAGCAGGATTCATTTTGACAATATCTAATTTGGCTTGAATCAGTTCATCAAAATCAAATACATCTAACTCTTCCAATCCCAGGTGTTTTTGGCGAGAATTGTAAGCAACACGGAGGAAGTCGAGATTACTCACACCAGGAATTTCCAGCGGATATTGGAATGCGAGGAATACACCAGAACGCGCGCGATCCTGTGGCTCTAAGTCAAATAGGTTTTCACCTTTATAAGTGACTTCTCCACCTGTAACTGTATATGCTGGATGCCCAGCTAATACTTTTGACAATGTACTTTTGCCAGAACCATTTGGTCCCATGATAGCGTGAATTTCGCCCGCTTTGATTTCGATATTTAATCCTTTGAGGATAGGCGTACCATCGACTTCGGCAGTAAGATTTTTAACTGATAATATTACTGGGCTATTAGGATTAATCATATTAATATTCGTTTAATTTAATTTTAAAGTTTTCTAGTTATAGCGGGTCTTTGATTATACCATCATCAAATTGCGATCGATCTTATCCCACCTTCAGCCAGCCAAAGACATCACCAGCAGTTAATTTAATAGATCGAGCAAACTCAGGTACAATTAATTCAGCTTCGAGCAGATCCACTACTTGCACTTGCCTATCCGGTTGATAAACTAAGATCATCTTCTCGGCAGGATCGATTAGCCATCCCACTTCAGTACCACGATCTAAACAATGAAGAATATTCTTAATTACTTTAGTCGTACTTTGGTCTGGAGATAAGATTTCAATCACCCAATCAGGTGCAGTTGTCACCACATTAGAAACCTCGCCATCATCATCTTTGGGAATATTTTCATTCTTTAATACAACTACATCAGGTACGATCAATCGACCCCCAAAAGTACATCTTAATTCTGGAAATGAGATCGCTATCTTTGATTCCATTAAAATAGAATTAATGAAAGTAATCGTAGGTTGGGTTGAGCCTCGAAACCCAAAGTTTCTAGGGTATTGTTGTGCTTGTTGGGTTTCGCTATCGCTCTACCCAACCTACAAATTTTCAACTCTAAAAGCTGGCTAATTAACGATTTTATAATGTTCAACAGTCGGAAAAGGATCGTAAAAGTGGTGCAAAAGAGATCGCCATTTCTGATATTCTGGCGATTGTCTAAACCCGATTGTGTGATCTTCCAACTTTTTCCAACGCACTAGCAAAATATACTGATTCTCAATTTCCAAACATCGTTGGAGTTCGTGAGATATATATCCATTCATTGTAGCAATGATACTGGATGCAGTTTGAAAGACTGTTTCAAACTCGCAGTTTGAACCATCTTTAATATTTAGAATGGCAACTTCTAGAATCATCAGAGATAGTAGAGTGGGAATTGCCCACTCTGCAAAATACAGTCGATAATTTAGTCCGCGTAGGCGGACTTTGCAACACTAGCCACGATTTCAATCGTAGGCTTCTAATTAACCAACAGTACCTTCCAATTTCAGACTCAACAATCTGTCGGCTTCGACAGCAAATTCCATCGGCAATTGATTAAAGACATCCTTACAAAACCCACTAATCATCATCGAGATTGCATCCTCTTGGGAAATTCCCCGTTGAGCGAAGAAGAATAACTGATCCTCACCGATTTTAGAAGTTGAGGCTTCGTGTTCGACTTTGGCAGTTTGATTCTGAACTTGGATATAGGGGAATGTATTCGCCTGCGCTCTGTCGCCAATTAGCATCGAGTCACATTGGGAATAATTTCTTGCTCCTTTTGCTGTCGGATTCATTTTGACTAAACCGCGATAGCTATTCTTCGATTTTCCGGCGGAAATACCTTTAGAAATGATCGTACTTTTGGTATTTTTACCAACGTGGATCATCTTGGTTCCGGTGTCGGCTTGTTGAAGGTTATTAGTCAGCGCGACGGAATAAAATTCACCGACGGAATTATCGCCGACGAGGACGCAACTGGGATATTTCCAAGTAATTGCTGAACCTGTTTCTACTTGCGTCCAGGAAATCTTAGAGTTTACACCTTTACATAAGCCGCGTTTGGTGACGAAGTTGTAGATCCCACCTTTACCAGTTTCATCGCCTGCGTACCAGTTTTGGACGGTGGAATATTTAATTTCAGCGTTATCCAATACCACCAATTCGACGACGGCGGCGTGAAGTTGATTGGTGTCGAATGCGGGTGCTGTACAGCCTTCGAGATAGGTGACGGATGCACCTTCATCGGCGATGATTAATGTCCGTTCAAATTGTCCGCTATCGCCAGTATTGATCCGAAAATAGGTGGATAAATCCATCGGACATTTGGTACCTTTGGGGATGTAGACAAAGGAACCGTCACTAAATACGGCAGAGTTTAAGGCTGCAAAGAAATTATCGGCGATCGGCACCACACTTCCCAAGTATTTTTCGATTAGTTCGGGATATTCTTTGACGGCTTCGGAAATCGAGCAGAATACCACGCCTTCTTTGGCTAATTGTGCCTTAAAGGTGGTGCCGATCGAGACGCTATCAAATACCGCATCGACAGCGACATTCGAGAGCCGCTTTTGCTCATTCAGGGATATCCCCAACTTCTCAAAGGTTTCGAGCAACACAGGATCGACTTCATCCAAACTATCCAATTTTTTGGCAGCTTGTTTAGGTGCGGAGTAATAGATGATATCGTTGTAATCGATCGCTGGATAGTCCACATGGGGCCAAGTCGGTTCGGTCATCTTCAACCACTGGCGATAGGCTCTGAGCCGGAAGTTGAGCAAAAATTCTGGCTCATCCTTCTTGGATGAAATCAACCTTACGATATCCTCATTCAAACCACGGGGAATCTGATCTGACTCAATATCAGTCACAAAGCCGTACTTGTAGGGTTGATTAACTAAGTTTTGGACTATAGTACTCATCGATCGCCTGTGTTCTCTCTAGAATAAGGATTGGATAATATTAATTTGGTGTTGGTGCGTGGATTTTACCCCCAACCCCTTTGTAAAGGGGGCTTTAGATCCCAGACTGGAAGGCAAAGTTCCTTAGCTTCCGAAGCATGGGGCTTTAAGCTCCGCCCCCGCAGGGAGCGGCTCTTGCTCCCTCCCCTTTATAAGGGGAGGGCTGGGGTGGGGTAGAGATCTCCGCCACAACTATAAAAGCTAGGCATAAAGTCCACTAGTGCAGACGAAATATCATATACTTAAAACAACTGGTTAATTGTTTAACTATATTCTAGGGTACTTTAACAACTAAGATGTTGTCAAAGTGGCAAAATTAACGAAAAGTTTTAATATCTAGCGACATTCCGCCTTTGGGCTAATTGAGTTACTGCGGAGATCTACCCACCCCGCCTTTCAGGCACCCCTCCGAGGAGGGGATTTTTCACCCAATATGATGACCGAGCAGCATACTTCCACCAAGCAAGATATTCTCGAATATCTCCTCAAACAGGGACAAGCCACGGCGCAGGATTTGGCTACTCGCCTAGATATTAGTCCCCAAGCAATTCGTCGCCATCTCAAAGATTTACAGGCGGAGGGACTCATCGTTTATCAGTCAGTCTCGTCGGGCAATGGCAGACCCCAGCATATCTATCATCTTAGCCCAAAAGGACGCGATCGATTTCCCAATCAGTACGATCGATTCGTATTATCTTTTCTCGATACTCTGGTGGAGAATCTCGGCTATGAGCAAGCAGGGCAAATGCTCCATCAACACTGGCAAAAGAAAAGCATTGATTATCGGGAGAAGTTGGGAACTGGAGTATTACTAGATAGAGTTGCGCGGCTAGTTGAATTGCGTCGCCAAGAGGGTTATATGGCTGATTACCATGCTGTGGATGAACAAAATGATAAATTCATCCTGACGGAACATAACTGTGCTATCTCGCAGGTAGCAGCATCATTTCCGGCTGTCTGTGGACACGAACTGGAGATGTTTGCGGCGGCATTGGCAGATTGTCAGGTGGAGCGCACTCACTGGATTGTCGATGGCGAACATCAGTGTGGCTACTTGATTTCGATGACTAATAATTAACGATTAAAACAGTGACTAACGAAAAGTATTTAACTCAAGCCGAAGCTCTAGATGTAGAGACAGCGTTACTATCTACCCATGAGAAATTTTTAGCGCGAATCACGATCTCTTCGCTGAGATTGTTGCAGCAAATAGCTCAGGAAGAACAATTGAAAGTAGAAGATCTCACTCCGAAACAGATTACTCAATGGTTTGAGCGAGATGCTCAAATTAAACTATCTCAAGGAGAAGCCGCAGGTTCTTTGCAATGGGAATAATTAAAGGGTAGCGGATTAGTAATTGAAGCTTATATAGACTTTTTTACCGACTACCCATTGAAGACTATTTAGGGTTTAGGTGCGTATTGTCTGTTGAAGTCTTGGAGCTTCTGTTTTTGTTCGGGGGTAAGGATTGCTTCTTGTTGTGCTAGAGCGGAGATATAGATTGCTTTAAGTTTTTTTTGTTGCTCATCGGTTAAGGTAAAACTTGGAGGCTTACCCTGTTTATTCGCAGCAATCAGTTGTTCTTTTTGGCTGGGAGTGAGAACTGAAATATTTTTTTTGCGAACAGTTAGTTCGAGTTTTGCTAATTTAGCTTGCTGATCTTTGGTGATTTTTAATTGCTCGATTAATTGTGCTTGAGGATTAATTCCCGCAGCAGGTTTCGCAGCAGGCGCAGCAGCAGGCGAGACAGTTGGCTGTTGAGCAACACTAGGAGCGACGAGAGCAACGGCGATAGAAAGAGAGCAAATTGCGGTAGTTAAAGCAGTTAGTGCGAGTTTTTTCATGGGATTAGAATGAAAACTTTGATTACAATAATGTGACAGAGATCGTCGTCGATCTGATTGTTACATTTTTATCATGACTCTGCTATCGATCGAAATGTTCGCCGATTAAAATTTTGCCCTAACTGTAAACTCGTAATCGCCCCCAGCCTCTAATTGATAGTCCCATTTTTTGAGGAATCTACTCAAAGCATCTTGAATTAAAGCACGTCCTAGTGATGGTTCGACGATTAATTCTATCTGTCCTTGACGACAGCACCACTGAAATTCCCAGCAAAATTCGCCAGCGGTGACTTCACCGACAACTTTCCCAAATTGCCAAGAATGCTGAGTGACACGCACATGAGCTGTTGTTTCTGGTAAATAACGATGAGCCATAGTTGCGATCGAAGTCTGTCAATATGAGGTTAGCTTAACCAACTATTATCGAGATCCCAAACCGCAACTGTCAATCGATCTAATTGCCGATTTCCCCGAAATAATTATTATCCAGAATGAGGTGACGATGTTTGTCGAGTGTCATATGTCCTTTGGCTTGAAACTGCGCCATCATTCGACTAACGGTGACTCGTGTCGTACCAATCGCGCTAGCTAGCTGTTGATGGGTAAATTTATAGCTAATCCGTGTTTGACAATTTGGTAAAGACTCACCTACTTCATCTCTGAGCAAGGATAATAAACCCTTGAGCCGTTCGACAGTATGTCTGCGTCCATTGATGATTAACAACAATTCAGCTTGACGCATCCGCTTGACTAATTCAGGTAACAGAAGCTGAGATAGTTGCATCGAACCCTCGATCTCATCCAGTCGCAACCAGCGTAGATAAACAGGTGATAATGCGATCGCTTGATAATCTAGCGTATCAGATCCTTGCGTCCCAAACCATGCCCCAGGAGCTGCCCAACCAAATAATACTTGCTCGCCATCTTCATAGTTCGCGCTCAATTGTACCAATCCTTGGGTCACTTGCCATACTCCCTCTGGGAATAATGGAATATCCTCACCCTTAGCATGAAAATATAGTCGCTTATTGAGAACCGATGGTTGATGATGCTGTGGTTGTGAGTATTCTAAATCCGCACGTTGAACGATAGACAGCATAATTAACGCTCCAAAATCTGAACTCAATCTACTCGATCGAGGTAAAATCCAGGTAATGACTAGATTAAGGTTAATTGATAATTGATAATGAGTTAAGACCTCACCCCTGATTCATATGCTACTTGCAGAGAAATCGATTAGGCTTCGCCTACGCTACGCGAACGAACGTGACTGGAAACCGATTATTGCACAACTAGCGGCGGTAGTTGGTAGCAAGGGTATCATTCAGCGGCGGGAAGAATTAATTACCTATGAGTGCGATGGGTTGACTAGTTATCGCCAACGTCCAGATTTAGTGATTTTGCCTAAGACTACCGAGCAGGTAGCCGCAGCGGTGAAAATTTGTGACGACAATAATGTGCCTTGGATTGCGCGGGGTGCGGGTACGGGTTTATCGGGTGGCGCGTTAGCTGTGGAAAATTGCGTGCTGATTGTCACCTCCTTGATGAATCAGATCCTCAAAATAGATTTAGACAATCAACGAGTAGTCGTCCAACCAGGGGTAATTAATAACTGGGTAACTCAAGCTGTTAGTGGCGGCGGCTTCTATTATGCGCCAGATCCGAGTAGTCAGATTATCTGTTCGATCGGTGGTAATATTGCCGAGAATTCCGGCGGCGTTCACTGTCTCAAATATGGCGTAACGACGAATCATGTGCTGGGATTAAAATTAGTCATTCCCAGTGGCGAAATTATCGATGTCGGTGGCGAAATCGCCGAAATGCCAGGATACGATTTAACTGGATTATTCGTCGGCTCCGAAGGAACCCTCGGCATCGCCACCGAAATCACCCTCAAAATCCTCAAAACGCCCGAATCCATCTGCGTACTCCTTGCCGATTTTGAAAGCGTTGAAGCAGCAGGAAGCGCAGTCTCAGGCATCATCGGCGCAGGTATTATCCCTGCTGGAATCGAGATGATGGACAATTTCAGTATCAACGCCGTCGAAGATGTCGTCGCGACTCAATGCTATCCCCGCGATGCGGCGGCGATTCTGCTCGTCGAAATCGATGGTTCGGCGGTAGAAGTCGCTACAAATCAAGCTCTAATTGCCGATGTTTGTCGCCAGAATGGGGCGCGAAATATCACAGTAGCAACTGAGCCAGAACAGCGGTTACGACTGTGGAAGGGGCGAAAAGCCGCCTTTGCCGCGATGGGCAAAATCAGTCCCGATTATTATGTTCAAGATGGGGTAATTCCCCGCACCCAGTTATCCTATGTGCTCCAAGAAATAGCCAAACTCGGCGAAAAATACGGGTATTTCGTCGCGAATGTTTTTCATGCTGGCGACGGTAATTTACACCCATTAATTCTGTATGATAACTCCGTTGATGGTGCATTAGAACAGGTAGAAGCATTGGGTGGCGAAATCCTCAAACTCTGCGTCAAAGTCGGCGGAAGTATTTCCGGCGAACATGGAATTGGTGCGGATAAACGCTGCTATATGTCGGAGATGTTTACCGAAACAGACTTAGAGACAATGCAATGGGTACGTCAAGTATTCAATCCCAAAGAATTAGCCAATCCAGGTAAAATCATTCCCACACCGCGCACCTGTGGCGAATCTGCGAAATCTCATCATAAGTTTAGTGGAATCGAGCAATATTAAGTTTAGATTTCCTAGTCCAAAGATCTCATTAATTACGACGCTCTTGGTTTCAAATGAAATATTTAGTTTCATCCTGATAGTGTCGCGGAGGGTGTGGATATAGGAGTGGTAGATGCACCCTGATTATTTGTCCCTGACTTATTTCGATAAGTTGGGGCTTTTTCTTTTGACTCTATCAACGTCTAATTTGGGACTAATGATTCTACTGATGTGGGATTTAATAAAAATGCCGCAGAGCGGTGTGCTGTCGCATCAGAAACTTGAATTTGGATGAGCGAAATCGAACTACCTTGCAGCAATAAATCTCGAATTTTGAGGTTGTCACCACTATTAAATGTCGTCTCATAAAATACCTCGCGAATCCCTGCTGAAATTATTAATTTCAGGCAAGATAAGCAGGGTTCTAATGTCACATAAATACTCGCTCCACCCGTTGAGATGCCGTGTTTGGCGGCTTGGGCAATCGCATTTGCTTCTGCATGTACAGATCTGGATGGTAGGGCTTTTTCAACGTTGCAAGCACTCACTTCTGGATAACAATAGCCCTGCGTTGTGCAGTGGGCGGAGCCGGATGGTGAGCCGTTATAACCTGTCGATAATACTTGCCGATCTTTGACAATTGCCGCACCGACGGGAAAGGCTAAACAAGTAGATCTAGTGGCGGTTAATTTCGCCAACATCATGAAATATTCATCCCAAGTCGGACGCGAAGAAATATCGTACATAGCGGAGAATTGGGAATGAATAGAATAATTGTTGCGGCAAGAAAGTACTAATCTATATTCTTATACAGCAATCCTATTTGATTTGCTCGTAGTAACGTTAACCTGTAGGGGTTTAAGCTTCTCATTTAGGATCGCTATAGTGGGGAGGGATTCGGTACAAAAATATTAGTACGAAGCATAGATCCAGGGTACCCATTAAGGACACCCCTACAGGTTAATTGTGCAGCAGGGTGGTTTCATACAAGAAAAGAATAATGTCAAAACCCTAGTTCTTAGTCTTCAAACGCCCTCTGCGAAGGCAGACGCTACGCGAACAAATGAATTTGGGGCTAAGAGCGAAAGTCCACTGAAGTGGACTAAGCGAT
>JANYDE010000120.1 GCA_025359915.1 Chamaesiphon sp. 336R_metabinner_41
CCGATGGTGGTAGTGTTGAGATTTGCTTCTTGAGAGTTGCCCGTAACGTTTTCCCCAGCGAAACTAGCTGTTGGGAATAATGCGATTGCGCCGATGATTAGTGCGAGTACTTTGCTGGATTTCATGATTGCTGGCTCCGAAGATTTATAGTTAGTTGACTGTGTTTTGATTGGTCTGTGTCTGTCTCTAATTAACTCTACGATCTACTTTTTAGTTTTATGCAGGTTTATCTGAAAATATCGAGAAAGTAGCAACATTTTGGCATTAGGGTGGGAAGATGTCCAAGCAAAATTAACGGCTGTCTGGTTAGCTGATGGCTCAACTCTCGAAGGGTTTATCTGGACAACTTACAGTACTATGATTTTTCAGATGATGAGGTGGACTTTATAAACTGTCTGACGATCGATCTCAAACCAAAAACGCGCCATCATCTGTTTCAGTCTGCACGATTAATCCCCGTCTACCTAACGATACAATCGCCTTACCTACATCGGCTGGAGATATATTTAATGACTCGTTGGCGGTAGCGGAGCGTTTGCCTGCGCAATAGCCTCTCAGCATGAGAATCGATCTAGATATACCTATTGGTGCAGCTTCACTAGATAACAATTTAATAACTTCTTGTTCTGCCGTTGATAGTCTACTGAATTGATGAGTCAGAAGCGAGTCAATCTCTTCAGTCAGGAATAGTTCTTCGTGTTTACAGAATTCACCAACTTTACCACCAAATAACTTCTTAATCGCGATCGATACCGACTCTAAATAAGCTGGATTACCACCCAAATAATCAACAGCATAATCCCATCGATCCTCATCACTCAAACCCTTCGCCCTCAATATTTCCCTACCACCTTCACCCAATCCACCTAGTGGTAAGGAGTGAATCGAGCTATTATTTCCCATCGCTACAGCAAATTCACTCGGTTCTTCACGACTCAGTAGCAATACACAACTCCGATGATTTGTCTCCCAAATCCGTCGAAATAACTCCCGGTACTCTCGATATTTCTCCGTATAATTGCCAGCTAATTCACCACTACTAAACAGTCGATCGAGATCGTCTAATACTATCAAACAGCGATGCTCTCGGAAATGTTCGAGCAATAGAGATAGTCTAGCTTCTAAATCTAACGGCGGTTCTGGTAAGGCATCGATATTGAGTGACGCAATTAGGTTTCGATCGATAAATTCCACCACAGAACGCTGACAGCCTAAACTCTGCCAGACGATCTCATCAAACTCATCTTTAAGCTCTTCTACTAATTCTCTAGCTAGAGCAGTTTTACCAATACCAGCAGTACCGGAGATAACGATCGATCTAGATTGCGCTGTGAGTATCCATTGCTTAAGTAAATCTAGCTCTTGAGTGCGCCCATAAATAGGCGCGAGAGCTGGAATGGTTTTTAAATACTGTGAAGTATTCGATCTATCTGTCTGTTGATGTCTGTTATATGAGTGATTATTTAGTGTGATCTCAGAACAGACATTAACAGATGAGACAAAGAACGATGAACTATTTGTCGATTGATACCGTTCGATAGTAGAGCGAAAATTTACCTTCTTTACTTGTTCTCCTACAGCCTCAGAGATAGCCTTCCACAAGCCAGCAGCAACATCATTAATGTGAGATTGCTCACAGTAGTTATCTTTGGCTATCTGTGAATATTTTTTACCCTGACATACGCCCTCAATAATTGCTCTCTCTAAGTCGCTCAGGTGCTTATTGCGTGACGCAAAGACTAGATTATCAGCTATTTTCAAGGCTTTAGCAATATCCATAGTGAGGCGGTAGACTACATTATTCCTATTTTATCCTACTTTTTTGTAATTAAACCCATTACTTTTATTCCGGATCTAACTGGATGCTTGATGGTGTCACGCTCGATCGTTCTTTTGTAACTCCCTATTTTTTCCTATCGACGATCGACTTCAGCATGACTACGATTGTGGTTACTAGCGGAAGACACTAGTTTTCAGACTTTAGCCTCGATCTCTCCTTAGAGATTATCGATATAAATTCACTACACTTGCTGAAATAAAATGAAAATTAAAAACTCAATCGTACTTTTTGCTATCTTAGCCACTTCTATATTTCATGCTAAACCTTCAACAGCAGAGTGTATTAATAGCCTAACTATATTTTATCCAACTACTGAGTCAGTTTCAGTTGGAGCTAGACCTAAACAGGCTGTCTACTATACCTTAGTATCTTCAGATTCTAATACTCAAATTGGTTGTACTGTAGACAGAACCAAAGTTATAAGCTTTGCAATTCCTGACGATTCTTCTTTATCAGTTGTAGATGTACAACTTTATATAAATGGAAGAAAACTTCGACCTAGAAGAATGACAAGAGGTCAGGCAATTAAGATAGTTCTTACTCCAGATAAAGTACAGGATTACAAACTCGACTTCAAACTGATAGGCTCGAATAGTTATGAAGGAAAATTGTATTTTCTTGACTTTGATATCTAGGCTTAATGTTAACGTTGCACCTTAGATACTATCTGAGATGGTGAAACAATAAAAATCCAAGAGTTATGTAATTTCAAATGAATATATCGAAAACTTTAGTATCTTGTTTAATAATGTTGAGTATTAGTATTGTAATAGCAGGATGCAATAAATCCTCATCGCAAATTAGTAGTCTTCCAGTTGCCGAAACATCACCTACGCCTGTTGAACCTGTTAAAGCTCCTGAAGTGTATGATGTTATCTGTTTTCAAGCAATGGGTCTTGCTGTTAGCCGCACCATGTGCGATCCCGAACAAACTTATAAAATATTGAGAAATAGTAAAATTACTATCTCTCTTGACAAAAAGACTAGTGTACAACAAGGAAGTTATACAGTAGCTAGTTATAACTACGATCTAGATAGAAAGCGAGAGAAAATTACTGCTTCTGAAATGGAGTCACTAGCATCACAAAGTGCTAATATTTATACAATATATTACAATAGAATGGTTATTTGGGGTGAGGATAAGCATCTTATAGAAGTGCAACTTTACAATAAAGATATTGGTAGCTTTAAAATGTTCGACCAAAGTTCAAGCACAGTAGTTTTTGAAACTGGAGATACTAAAGCTAGGGTTGAATTGCCTCCAAGAAAAGAAGGCTTAATGGGTGATATGCAAGCAGTACAGAATGGAGGCATATATAGGAAAATAGTTACTAATACCCAACCTGCAACTGGATCTGCTGGAGGTAAATTGGATGTAACCGACAAAGTTAAATTAGTTCCGCTCAAAACGGCGTTAGTAATGACTAATTCAGCGATCAAAGGTGGCGACATTGACAAAGCTAAAACTATGTTTAATAAGTTTTCTAGTTTATGGCTGACGGTAGAACCGATCGTTAAATCTAAAGCTGGCGATAAATATCCCGCAATCGAAAAAGATATCGCCACGATCGAAACTGCATTGGGTGAAGCTAATCCTGACAAAGTAAAAGCTGGTGAAGGCTTAACTGCGGCTATTCAGAGATTCAACGAATTAATGAAATAGTTACTTGAAAGTAGATCTGTAGGTTGGGTTGAGTAGTATTAGTAAAAATTGTAGGTTGGGTAGAACGATAGCGAAACCCAACATCCACACCAACACCCTAGAAATGTTGGGTTTCATTCTTCAACCCAACCTACCCTAGAGGATTTATCTGTCGATCGAGTGAGACTGTTAAACTGAAATTAGATTCAATCTTTATCGATCTATGAATACGATCGAATCGATCGAGTCTTTTACTCGAACTCAGCTATGATGTCCTCAATTTCATTTCTCTCAATATCTGATTGCTCTGACTTAGTATAGATAGTAACTAAGATCACTTGATCGATCGTTTTGACATAGTAAATTAATCGATAGCCACCACTCTTACCCTTGTGATTGTTGCTATTTTTAACTCTAACTTTATAAATTTCTAGATTCAGATCGGTGATTCTGTCTCCAGGCAGTTCACCTATAGCTAGTGACTCAACTATTGGAAGAACATCATCTTTAATATTCTGATATTTCTTTTCCAGGCTCTTAATCTTCTTCTGGAATTTAGCAGTTGCATCAACTTTAATAGAAACTGGTTGCTCATCCATCAACTTACTCCCACAGCTTAGAAGCAGGGATCGTATTCCCAGCTACAACATCTGCCCATCCTTCCCGAAAACTCTGCATTGGTGATTCATCATCTTCGTTATCTTCTTCGACTAAGACAATCACCTTAATTTTCGAGCCGAGCGGAATTTCTACTAAATTCAAATTTAGTATCTCTATATCTCCTGATGAGTCTATTCTTGCTGGTAGTTCGTAAGCTTTCATCATAATTTTTCATTATTTTCGTGAAACTCAGCACTTGTAAAATCTTCAGGAGTAGATTGGTTTTTGCCTGAGAACATACCTAATGTGATAAATCGACTCATCGGATTGACCTCGATGGAATCCAAGAAGGTAACTATCACTTTACTCGATCGAACATTTAATGGAATCTCCGTTAATTGGACCGTTCCATTTTCATAGGTTCCTGCTATCGATTGCAACATATTTGCATTCCTGGAATTAATATATACAGCCATAACGATCGATCGATTCTATTATCCTAGCCTAGAGATCGATCTTTGGCACTCATAGATCGGTTAGAACGATGATTACTATGTTTTCACCGCTGCTGAATGTTGTTTCAGCACCTGCTTGAGATATTTCCCCGTATGCGACTTAGGATTTTTCGCCACCTGTTCCGGCGTTCCCACCGCTACTAATTCTCCCCCCTTATTCCCTCCTTCGGGGCCGAGATCGATCGTCCAGTCGGAGCAGCGAATCACGTCGAGGTTGTGTTCGATCGCAATCACGGAGTTCCCCTTATCTACTAACCTTTGCAGCACGTCTAGGAGCTTGTGGACATCGTAGAATGAGAGTCCAGTGGTGGGTTCATCGATTAAATATAGGGTTTTGCCAGTGGCGCGTTTGGAGAGTTCGGTGGCGAGTTTGACGCGCTGGGCTTCACCGCCAGAGAGGGTGGGGGCGGTTTGTCCGAGTTTGACATAGCCCAAGCCGACATCGAGCAGGGTTTGGAGGCGGGTGGCGGCGCGGGGAATATTTTGAAAGAATTCTAATCCTTCTTCGACGGTCATATTTAGGACATCGGCGATCGATTTACCCTTATATTTAACTTGGAGGGTTTCGCGGTTGTAGCGTTCGCCTTTGCAGACATCGCACTGGACATAGACATCAGGCAGAAAGTTCATCTCGATGATGTTTACCCCTTGTCCGCTACAGGCTTCGCAGCGTCCACCTTTGACGTTGAAGGAAAATTGTCCCGCTTTATAGCCCCGTGTTTTGGCTTCGATAGTTTGGGTGAAGACTTCGCGGATGGTGTCGAATACGCCCGTATAAGTGACGGGATTCGATCGAGGGGTGCGTCCGATCGGCGATTGATCGATGATAATGACTTTATCGATCGCACTTATCCCTTTCAATTCATCGACATCTTTGGGAAATGGTACCCGTTTGGTGAGGTGGTGCTGTAAGGCGGGGTGGAGCAGTTCGTTAATGAGGGTGGATTTGCCCGAACCGGATACGCCTGTGATTGAGACGAGTTTACCGAGCGGGAATTCGACATCCAAATTTTTGAGGTTATTACGACGGACGTTTTTGAGAGTTAAACTGCGTCCATTTCCTTCGCGGCGAATGGCTGGTGTCTCGATGCCCATGCGTCCTGACAGGTAGGCTCCGGTGATGGAATCTTCAGACGCAAGCAACGCATTTAGATCGCCCTCTACAACGATATGACCGCCATGTACGCCTGCACCTGGGCCGATATCGACGAGATGATCGGCGGCGCGAATGGTATCCTCGTCATGTTCGACAACGATGAGGGTATTTCCTAAGTCGCGGAGTTTAGTGAGGGTGTCTAAGAGTCGGCTGTTATCCCGCTGGTGTAAACCGATGCTGGGTTCGTCGAGGACGTATAATACGCCTGTTAAACCGGAACCAATTTGGGTAGCGAGGCGGATGCGTTGGGCTTCACCGCCGGATAATGTCATCGCCGCTCGATCGAGTGTGAGATAATCTAAGCCTACGTTGAGCAAAAATTGCAATCTGGCGACGATTTCTTTGAGTACTAATTCGCCGATTTTAGTTTGTTTCGGCGTTAATTCTAACTTTTCAAGTCGAGCCAAACATTCATCGATCGGCGCACTGGTAAAATCAAGGATGCCATACTGTCCAAGTTTTACAGCTTGAGCTTCGGCTTTTAATCTATTTCCACCGCAAGCTTCACAGGATTGATTTGTTAGGTATTGTTCGAGCTTTTGCTTTTGCAATTCTGACGCATCATTATATTGCCGATCAAGGATTTTGACGACTCCTTTAAACTTACGATGGTCGTCCATATCTTCCATCCAAATCGGTTCTTCGCGCCCATATAATATCAACCCTTGCTGTTCAGGCGTAAGTTTATTCCACGGGGTATCTAAGGCAAATCCGGCGGCTTGTCCTAAACTATATAGTAGTGATAAATAATAGGAATTATCTTTATCAGACCAAGGTGCGATCGCGTGATAAATAGCCGCCGCTGGATCGGGTATAATTAATTCAGGATCGAATGTCCGCGAACTCCCAAGTCCATGACAGGCTGGACATGCACCGTAGGGCGAGTTAAATGAGAATAAGCGCGGCGATAATTCTTCCATCACCGCCCCGTGTTCGGGACAGGCAAATTTTTCTGAAAAGACTAGCTCATTAGGCGATTTTTCCTTGTTTTCTGTAGATGTATCTTCTATAATGGAAATGGTAACTATACCCTCTCCATGACGCAAACTAGTAGTCAAAGAGTCAGATAAGCGCGATTCGATCCCCTCCTTATTCACCAATCGATCGACCACGATTTCGACGGTATGCTTCTGATTTTTATCTAATACGATCCGATCGGCTAATTCGCGAATCTCTCCATTGATTCGCACCCGCACGAAACCTTCAGCCGCGAGACTAGATAAAACCTTTTGATGCGTCCCCTTCTTCCCACGCACGATCGGAGCTAAAATTTGAAACTTAGTCTTCTCAGGTAAACCGCGAATCCGATCGCTCATTTCATCGATCGTTTGGGGTGCAATCGATCGATCGCATTGCGGACAATGAGGCGTACCTGCGCGACCGTATAATAGTCGAAAATAATCATAAATTTCCGTCACCGTGCCAACAGTCGATCGAGGATTATTAGAAGTAGACTTCTGATCGATCGAGATCGCTGGACTCAGACCTTCGATCGCATCCACATCTGGCTTATCCAACTGTCCCAGAAATTGCCGCGCATAAGCACTCAGAGACTCCACATATCGCCGCTGACCCTCCGCAAAAATCGTATCGAAGGCTAGAGAAGATTTACCCGAACCAGACACCCCCGTGAACACAATCAATCGATCGCGTGGTAGCTCCAAACTGATATTCTTGAGGTTGTGTTGTTTCGCACCACGGATGCGGATGGTATCGCGGTCAGTTGAAGCCATAGGGAAGAGCTAGTGATGCACAATGGGACAAACCTCTGTTTTAACACAAACAAATGCACAGGCGCATTCTCACCTCGATTTCTGTTCCACAGATCTCAATAGACCTCTTGCGTGAATGGTAAATGAGGAAGTTCAAACTATTAAAAACTCATGCCAAAAAATGATTCACACAAGAGATCTAATGATTATTAGCAACTTATATTCACTTAATACTGCTAAAATCATAACCATATTCAGATAAATAGATTTCCATCCCCAGATCATTAAGTATCTGAATCATTTCTGTTGAAATTACTGCGCCACCACCTGTTGCATCTTTACGAATTCTAAATCCAACATCTGCGGCATACTTGCCCTTCTGAATTACATGCTGATTTGCTTTAAGCCATTCTCCTAACTCGTAAATTTGGCAGGGTAGTTCCCACTCGTCATCACACAATTTACCGATCCGATTTCCGTCATCATTCTCTTCGTTATAAATACAAATAGGCATACTTTTAGATAGATAAATTATTCGGATCGATGCCTAATTCGCGTAATTTGGCGGATAATTTTTCAACTAGTTGCTCGGCTTGCTCGGCTCGTTCGGTAGCTTGTTGACGAAGTTGGTCTAATTCGACAAAACTGAGGAATGGTCGATCGAATACTACCATTGCGTCGGGTGCTAGCCGAATTTTATTATTGCCTTCCACGGGATACCAGAGCAAATCTCCCGCAACAAATACCTGTGGCTCTTCCGCAAAGAGCAGTTCGAGATTTTCCTTAATGGTGATAATCCAGCGAAACTGTTTAGTATTATCTGACATCGGTTGATCATCTCGACCACCTTGGGGTGCGCTTGCGCATTCGGGATAGATAATTTCAGTAGTAGTTTATGTAGAGATTTGGGCGACCATAGCTACCTACTTGGTTGGTTTGCGACTAATTCAATTTTACTACAAATTTCCAGCAGAGAAGTTCTGCTCAGGACAGAAATGTTAAAATACAAACATAGGACTAGCATCGCCGTAAGTTAACTAAAATTAGGTGAAAAATTTGTATGTTTTATCTGCTTTTTCTAATACCTGGAATGTTGCTGATGATGTGGGCGCAGTTTCGAGTTAAAGGCACTTATCAAAAGTACGCTCAGATTGGCTCCAGTATGGGCATGACTGGCGCGGAAGTTGCCGAAAAGATCTTAAGTGAGATGGGAATCAATAATGTATCGGTAGAGCCAATTGCTGGCGAATTAACTGACCATTACGATCCTAGTGCCAAGGCGGTGAGATTGTCAGAAGTGGTTTATGGTTCGACATCTTTAGCGGCGGCGGCTGTGGCTGCTCATGAATGTGGACATGTGCTCCAGGATGTTAAAGGTTATAAACCAATGAATATTAGGGCGGCTCTAGTTCCAGCGGCTAATTTGGGTTCTAATATCGGCCCATTATTAATTATGCTGGGCTTTGGTTTGAATGCGATGGGTAGTATCAGTACGATGTTTATTAATATTGGGATTGTCCTATTTTTAGGCGTAGTATTATTTCACATTGTTACTTTGCCCGTTGAGTTTGATGCATCGAATCGGGCATTAAAATTAATTAATGAATTGGGCATTTTACAAGGTGAAGAAAATAGAGGAGCTAAGAAAGTATTAGATGCGGCGGCATTTACTTACGTTGCAACAGCTTTGTATTCAGTGCTCCAACTTGTCCAACTATTAATGTCTCGGCGTGATTAGAGTTGTATTTTTAATCGATCGATAATTCATATCCCCGACTTCTTCGAGAAGTCGGGGATATTGTTGTGTCTAATCTTTATACCACATAAAACAGAATGAGCTTTATTGAGAAGTTAAGAAAATCTTGGCAACAGAACAATTCACTAGTATGTGTTGGTCTCGATCCAGATTTATCGCGTTTACCTAGTCACTTGGAAAAAACTGCCGATTCGATATTGGCATTTAACAAGGAAATTATTGATGCTACCCACGATCTAGTCTGTGCATACAAACCACAGATTGCTTATTTCTCAGCAATATCTGCCGAGAAACAATTAGAGCAAACGATCGATTATATCAAATCCAATTATCCACAGATACCGATCATCCTCGATGCCAAACGCGGCGATATTGGCAGCACTGCCGAAATGTATGCAACCGAAGCATTCTCCAGATACAATGCCGATGCTGTCACGATCAATCCCTACATGGGTTATGATTCAGCCGAGCCATTTTTGCGATATAAAGATCGTGGCGTAATCTTACTTTGTCGAACCTCGAATAGCGGTGCTGGAGATATTCAGGATTTACTAGTTGATGGCGTACCAATCTATGAACATGTCGCTAAACTAATCTCTGAAAAATGGAACTCTCATCATAATTGTCTGTTAGTGGTAGGGGCAACATGGCCAGCTCAAATGTCAAAAATTAGAAGTATAGTAGGAGATATGCCATTCCTCGTTCCAGGTGTAGGAGCACAAGGTGGTGATGTCGAAACAATGGTTAAGGCCGGACAAACTCATGATGGAACAGGGTTGATTATTAGTTCATCTAGAGCGATTTTGTATGCAAGTAATGGTGCAGATTTTGCAATAGCAGCAAGAGCCGAAACTATAAGTCTTAGAGACACCATTAATCGATTTAGAAATTCTTGCCCTAAACTGGCACAATAAGAGAGATACCCTGCCGCAATCTGTGTAATGATTTTCCCCAGTTTCGATCAATTCAGTCAGCTAGCTAGTCAAGGTAACTTTATTCCTGTCTATCAGGAGTGGGTAGCGGATTTAGATACCCCCGTTTCGGCATGGTATAAAGTATGTGCGGGTCAACCCTATAGCTTCTTGTTGGAATCCGTCGAGGGTGGGGAAACTGTCGGACGTTATAGTCTCTTGGGTTGTAATCCACTCTGGGTATTAGAAAATAGAGGCGAACAGACAACCCAGACTCATCGGGATGGCACTGTTACTACATTTACCGGCGATCCATTTCAAACCATAGCTAGTTGTTTAGAGCCTTACAAACCTGTCAAATTGCCCCAACTTCCAGGCGGCATCGGGGGCTTATTTGGCTTCTGGGGCTATGAATTGATGAAATGGATTGAATCTAGAGTCCCCATCCATCCAGCTAGCTCTGAAGACCTGCCAGATGGCTTGTGGATGCAAGTAGACCATTTGATCGTCTTCGACCAGGTGAAGCGCAAAATTTGGGCGATCGCTTATGCCGATGTGGGGGCTTGTGATGGTAATCTCGAATTAGCATATACTCAGGCGATCGATCGAGTAAAAACTCTCGTCGATAAACTCCAACAACCGTTGACCTCGAAGTTTCTAGAATGGACTCCCCCTCAGCCTAGTCCCGCCCTCACCGAACTTCCCGCTGCCTATACTAGCAATACTTCCAAAGCCGAATTTTGCGCCAATGTTGTTAAAGCGAAGGCACATATTACCGCTGGCGATATTTTCCAAGTCGTCGTTTCCCAGCGATTGTCTACTACTTATCCTGGCAATCCTTTCGATCTTTATCGTTCGCTCCGACTGGTCAATCCCTCTCCCTATATGGCGTATCTCAATTTTGGGGATTGGCAGATTATCGGTTCTAGTCCTGAAGTAATGGTCAGAGCCGATCTCAATTATGATGGTACCCTCAAAGCCACCCTGCGTCCATTGGCTGGTACCCGTCGGCGGGGACAAACACCAGAGGAGGATGAAGCACTGGGAGTGGAATTACTCGCCGATACCAAGGAAGTCGCCGAACATGTGATGTTGGTAGATTTGGGACGTAACGATTTAGGTCGAGTCTGTAAAAGTGGGACGGTAGTCGTTGATAAATTAATGACGATCGAGCGTTATTCTCATGTCATGCATATCGTTAGCAATGCTGTCGGACAACTAGCACCCGATAAAACTGCCTGGGATTTGCTCAAGGCTTGTTTCCCAGCGGGTACAGTTAGCGGCGCGCCCAAGATTCGCGCTCTGGAAATCATCCACAATCTCGAAGGCTGTCGGCGGGGAGCATATTCGGGTGTCTATGGTTATTATGATTTTGAGGGTCAATTAAATACGGCGATTACGTTGCGGACGATGGTAGTTCGTCCCGATGGTGCGGGGGGTCATACTGTATCGGTGCAAGCAGGCGCGGGATTAGTTGCGGATTCGGATCCGGTAACGGAATATGAGGAAACCTTGAATAAAGCCAGAGGCTTATTAGAAGCGATTCGGTGTTTGGTGGTTGATAAATAAGTCGTCGTGCGTGAAAAAATCCCCTCCGTTCGCGGAGCGTCTGCCTTAGCAGAGGAGGGGATTTTCGTGGGTAGCATATTTTTACAGTTCGACTATTACTGGAACATGATCGCTGGGTTGGACTAATTTTCGGGGTTCGATATCGATCGAACAACTAGTTGCTCGATCGAATAAATCTGGTGTTAAATAAAGATGATCGATCCGCCAGCCACGATTGCGTTCAAATCCCTGTTGACGATAATCCCACCAGCTAAAATGTCCGCCTTCAGTAGTGAATTTGCGGAAGCTATCTTGAAAGCCTAAATCGATCACCGATTTGCGTAATATCTCTCGTTCGGCGACGGTTGCCATGACGCGATCTTTGGCAGTAGTTTTGGTATGGATATCGAGATCTTCGAGGGCAATATTAAAGTCTCCACAGACGCAAATTGACCGCTGACCGGACTCAATTGTGGTTTTTAAATACTCACCTAATAATTCTAACCACCGCAGCTTATAGGGGTATTTATCGCTTGTCACCATATTTCCATTGGGGACATAGAGATTGACGATCTGCACGCCATCAAAATTGCCAGTAATTACCCGTTTTTGGTCGTCCAAATCGCTGACGGATGCTGGTGCTAAAACACCGCCAAAGCCATAGCTGACATTAGTTAACGGCTGCTTACTAAACATGGCTACACCATTATATGACTTCTGCCCAGATCTATAGACATGATAACCGCAAGCTTCAATTGCAGCGATCGGAAATTGCTCGTCCACAACCTTAGTTTCTTGTACGCAGAGCACATCGACAGGATGCGTCTGCAACCAGTTCGTGACAATATCTAGCCGCGTCCGAATTGAGTTAACATTCCAGGTAGCAATTTGCATGGAGGGGGAAGAGGGGGAAGAGGGGAAAGGGGAAAGGGGGGTTTAATTGTGGGAATGGGAAAATTTTGTAGATTCTCGAAATCTAGGGTAGGGGTAATCATGAATTACCCCTACCCTAGATTTTATTGTGGTTATTTTTTCAGACATTAATCCAGCAACGTCAATTTTTTACAATGGGCGGTAAGCGCGGTAATTAATGCTGGGGAAAATATTGTCCATCGTCTCGACTTTTTCCAACCAACCACTATCGACTTTACCCTCTTTGAGTTCGTCATAGAGCTTGTGGAATCGGACTAAGTGCGATCGAGTCCGGCGGATGGCATATGGTACCATCGTTCCAGTGCGCATGATAAATGCCCAGTCGGAGGATTGAGCCAGGAGTAATTCCCGTGCGGCTTGATTGAGTGCGCGCCACTGCAATTCATCCGCTGGCTCCATTCGTGCTAATTCGATCATTCGTTCCGCGCCCTTGTGGAGGTGAGGATATACCCAAGCATTGGTTTCATTCAACCAGTACTCGTGGAAACCTTTATAACCCCAGCTTGACTGAGATGGGCGACACACCTGCTGGGTAGGTTGAGCGCGGAGATAGTCCGCCAAATGTGTCATCTGATAGGTATTTTGATCGTGCCACGATTTGCGGAAGAAGTAATCGATGAACCAAGGGCCTTCATACCACCAGTGACCGAACAATTCGGCATCATAGGGCGATACAATCAGTGGGGGACGTGGCATCATCCCTGCCAGATTTGTCACCTGTTGCTGGCGATTGTACATGAAGTTCTGAGCATGATCGGCTGCTTTTTCTTTCGCCCAATATGGATCGTAGAGAGCTTTTTCGCCGCCAGTTTTGGAAGTAATCTTGTGGTACTTAATTCCGATATTCTTCCGTTGACCATTGGGCATGATATACGGCTTAATATAGTCGTAGTCAGCATCCCAGCCTAAATCTTTATAAAATTCTCGATATTCTGGTGCGCCAGGATATCCTACCATCGACGACCATACTTGTTGGGAGGACTCTTGATCTCGTCCGAATGCGGCTACCCCAGCCTCAGTAAAGATCGGCGCGTAGTTACCAAAACGTGGACGGGGACGGGCATACATGATCCCATGTCCATCTGTCAGGAAATAACGCAAACCAGCATCCGCCAGCATCCGCTCTAGACCTTCATAATAAGCACATTCTGGCAGCCAAATTCCTTTTGGCGCACGCCCAAAGTTTTCTTCATAATGTTCACAGGCTACCCGAATTTGTGCCCACACTGCTTCTGGGTACATTTTCATCAACGGTAAATAACCGTGAGTCGCACCACAGGTAATGATTTCGAGGTTGTTGCTATCTAAAAATCCTTTGAAAGCCCCGATTAAATCTCGATTATGTCGTTCCCAAGTTTTGCGAATTGCGGCGAATTCTTTGACGTAATACTCTGCTAAATACTTGAGATGCCCATTATCCTTGTTGGTATCAATCTCTTTGAGGGCTAATTCTTCTAATTTGCCCAGATGCTCATCATAGCGATCTTGGAGCAAGGGATCTCGGAGCATCGACACCAATGGCGGAGTCATGCTCATCGTGATTTTGAAGTCGATTCCGTCCCGTTTTAATCCCTCGAAAACGTGGAGTAGGGGAATATATGTTTCTGTAATGGCTTCATATAGCCATTCTTCCTCAAGAACGAAATCGCTCTCAGGGTGACGAACAAAGGGGAGATGAGCGTGTAGGACTAACGCAACATAACCGAGTGGAGTACTCATAGGGATAACGCGAGGAAACAGCGAATGGCAGAGAGTTAAGGCACTACCGTTAATATTATCTAAGCTTTGCGTCCTCTTTTGTTTATTATTTGTGATTTGTTCTGGCTATTCCCCAAAACCTGAAGCCTAAAGCTGCTCTTTCCACTTAGTGTGAGCAATCACTTATATCGGTCGAATTATTACATTTTTTTAAATCTTGTTAACTTTTTGTTAACAAAACTCAAAATCCAGTCGATACTTGTATTTGAATGAATGTCAACCGATCGTTATCCATCCAATAAATTGCTAAAATCGCTACAGCTATTGCTGTTTCTCGATGAGCGCACAACTAGTTACATCTACAATCAAGAAATCCGCAACAAGTTGGCGATCCTTAACGCTGAGGATGCTTTTGAGCTGGAAGTTGTAGATGTTGGCAAGCAGCCAGATTTGGCAGAACACTATCGAGTAATTGCCACACCAGCATTGCTCAAACTTTATCCCAAACCCCGCCAGATCTTGGCGGGTAGTAATTTAATAGATCAAATTGATAATTGGTGGGAGCGGTGGCAAGAACAACTATCTGCTGATGAGCATAATTTTCGGTCTAATCGGGGTGAATCTATCAATCCAGATCGTCAACAAACGGAGCCGCTATTATTAAGTGATTCACATAGTTATGTGAGTAAATTAATTAAGTTGACTGATGAAGTTTTTACGCTCAAACAAGAAAAAGAAGAGTTGCTCGATCGACTAAAATTACAGGATCGCGCGATGTCTGTACTGGCACACGATCTACGAAACCCTTTAACTGCGGCAGCTCTAGCTATAGGTACATTAGAAATAATCCACAATCCGCAAGATTACCGCGCCAATTCTTTAGATCCAGTCAAGATCGCCAGATTGATTGAACGAGCGCGAACTCAACTACAATCGATCGATCGATTAGTCAGTGATATTTTGCAACCATTAGCAAATAATCATACAGAGCTAGATCTCCATCCCCAAAAGCTCGATCTCGCCCAACTAATTGCGTCAGTAATTTCCCAACTAGATAGTCAATTTCAAACCAAGCTGCAAGTTATTACTACTGATATTCCGCAGGATATTCCATTTGTCTATGGCGATCCTGACAAGCTACGGCAGGTGATCGTCAATTTGTTGGACAATGCGATCAAATATACACCCGATCTCGGTCGCATTCATATCAGTGCTCTCCACCGCACGGCTCAAACCATTCAAGTCAGTATTTCCGACAATGGTTTAGGCATTCCTGAGGAAAATCAAAAACATATATTCCAAGATCGTCACAGACTCGATCGAGACTTATCTCGATCGGGTTATGGTATTGGTTTATCAGTCTGCCAACAGATCGTTCGCGCTCACTACGGACAAATCTGGGTGGAGTCTGCTCCAGGGAAAGGAAGTGTGTTTAATTTTACGTTATTGGTACATCGGCGGTAATTGATAATTGATAATTAATTTGGGACTGTAGGGGCTGGTTTATGCTAAAAATCCCCGTTTTCACTATTAACTACCAAACAAACCCGCCCTCACTCGCCAGAATTGCTAGCGTGCGATTTTAGGCGTTGCTGAATTGATGTATGATTTTTCATTTTTGAAACTCCCAGTCACCCAGTCACCCCGTCTCCAATTCAACCACGCCCAATTTTATTTGCTGTGCGTAAAATCTGACAGGCTAAAATAGCGGCACCGAAGCCGTTGTCGATATTGACGACTCCGATTCCGGCGGCGCAGGAATTGAGCATCGTCAGTAATGGTGCGACACCACCGAAACTCGCTCCGTAACCGACACTAGTCGGTACGGCAATTACGGGACAATCGGCTAAACCAGCAACGACGCTGGGTAAAGCTCCTTCCATTCCGGCGACGACAATGAGCACATCCGCAGCGTCGATAATGTGACGATTGGCGAGGAGGCGATGAATTCCGGCGACACCGACATCCCATAATTTCTCAACTTCAAAACCGCAGATACTAGCGGTACATGCGGCTTCCTCTGCGACGGGTAAATCGGCTGTCCCTGCTGTGAGAATCGTAATCTTGCCTGGATGGGTGGGCGCGGGTTCCGTAGGGGGTAGAGCGCAAATTCGCGCCATTTGGTAATAGATGAGATCGGGAATCTGTTGGCGTAGTTCGGCGTAGACTGCTGGGGTAATCCTGGTTGCCATCACGACAGATTGCTGGTGGCGCATGACTTGGATAATTTTCACAATTTGGGTAGGGGTTTTATCTAGTCCCCAAATTACTTCGGGAAAACCCGTGCGCTGTTGCCGATTGCGATCGATCTTCGCAAACTCGTCGATCGGATCATAGCCTAATGACTGTAGTTCTAACAATGCTCGATCGGGTGTAATTGCGCCAGCAGCAACGTCGGTAAGTAAGGCTTGAAGTGATTCTGACACGAGCTTAAAATATCTGTGGAGAATTGCGATAGTGACGATCGAATGTTAACATTGGGCACAATATCAATGGGAACGTTACGTTCAGATCGTTGACCCGAACGTGGGCGAACTTGAATCTGTGTTAGCTTAGTTCACACTGTCGATCCTATTCCCATTTATATTATAGAGGTCGATCTGCGCGTGACTATCAAATCTAGAAATATATCGATTGCACCTCAGCTTAATTCTCAATTGTTAGATAATTTATCACATAGCTCTCGTCAATGGCTGAAGTTGTTTTTAAAGACTGGCAGTGCGATTGGTTTGGCTTTATTTGTGTTGGTAATCATCGGGATTGGTTTTGGTCGTTGGTGGGCGAAAGGTCATCTGGCACCGATTGTATCGCAGGAGTTGGCAAAAACGCTCAAGCGTCCGATTAGTTTGGGTGAAATTGAGGATATTTGGTTTGACAAAGTTCATCTGACTAATGTTAGTATTCCGGCTGATCTTCATAATTCAAATCTACTGACAGTTCGAGATTTAATTGTTGATTTCAATCCGATTGATTTGGTGTTCGATCGCAAGGTAAAATTGAATATTCGGATCGTCGCACCGGATATTTATTTGGCTCAAGATATTAAGGGGAGCTGGGTCAATATTCCGGCGCAAAAGAAGACTCCGCCAAGTCCAATCAAAGTGGAAATTGGTACGGTTAAAATTGATAATGCTCGAATCGTAGTCCTTCCCTATAGTAAAAATCCGCAGCCGATTACGATTAGTAAAATTAATCTTCAGCTCGTTGTTGACGATCATCAACAACGAGCTGAATTTAATGGTGGTGGAAGATTTGGAGAAAATGGACAAGTTCAATTTCAGGGTAATAGTCTCATTGCCAATGGTAAAACTGAGCTAGTCGTCAAGGGGCAGAAATTAGATGCTGCCGCCGCAACTCGGATTGTCAAAATACCAGAATTTGAAATCGTGAGAGGGACTGTTGATGGCGATCTGAATTTAGCCATCGAACCGCAAAAATCGCTGCGAATTAGCAGTAAGTTATTAGTACATGATGGCAAGATTGCCATTAATTATGTACCACGTAGTTTGGATGATATTAATGGATCGATCGAAGTATCCGAACGGGCTGTTAAGTTTAATCATGTCAGTACTAAATACGATCGAGTAGCTGGAGTAGTTAATGGCAATCTCAATTATTATACTGGCTATCAGCTTACTGCCAAAACTGCGCCGATTACCTTGCCGGATCTTGTCAAAAGTATCGATGTTACTTCGCCTTTTCCTCTGGCTGGTGCCGCTGTCGGTACCTTGGCATTGACAGGTAAATTAGATCGACCAATTTTGACAGGCAAGTTTCATAATAGTCAAATTAGTCAAGTCGATCGAGTCCAGATCGATCGAGTTAGTGGTAATTTTAAATTAGCTAATAATCGGATTCACTTAAATGCCACCGCGCAGCCTAAATTAGGTGGAAAAGTTAGCACCCAAGGAGAAATCCAGCTCTTAAAAATCCCACAGACACGCTTTCAGGTGCAGGGGAGTCAGCTCCCTGGGGATGCGCTGAGTCTGCTCTATGGCGCGAAGTTACCCACTCAGGTGAAAATGGGTGCCGCGACGGTACAGGGGACGATTGGCGGTGCTGGAGCGGATATTTATACCAATCTGCATGTCAATGCACCTCAGGCGAGTTATCCCGCAGTTGCCGATCTCCAGATTACCCCTCAAGGAAAGACAATTATCCGTGGTGCGACTGTTGCAGCGGCGGGGGGAAAGGTGCTGGCGACGGGAGAAGTGACGGCGACTAATTGGCAATTGAATCTCCAACCCCAGGCTTTAGATACGCAGCAGTTAGCTACGATTGGGGGGCTAAGTTTACCGGATAGTTATGATGGTAAATTAGGTGGCAATATTCAGGCGGCGGGTTTGAATAACGATCTCGATTTCGATCGAATTCGGGCGAGTGGGCGATTAAATTTACAGTTGGCTGCGGGGGAAATTACAGCTAATCAATTTCAGATCGATCGAGGCAAATGGCAGGCTAATCTTAGTAGTGAGGCAATCGATCTTCAGGAATTGACATCCGATGGATTAGTTCGGGGAAATAGTCCACTACCAGCAGGTATCATTAGCGGAAATTTTGATCTAAGTGGTAATAGTCTCAAACAGATTAATCCTCAAAACATTTTAGCTCAAGGACGCGGCAAGATCGCGCTCAAAGCTGGCGAAATCCAATCTAAACAGCTCACGATCGCTAATGGTAATTGGCAGGGGATATTTACGACCAAAGATCTCCAATTAGCTGAGTTAAATTCTCAAGCTAAAGGTCGATTGAGTGGCGAGTTTAATCTCGCAGGTAGTTTGCAAAAATTGAAACCTGAATTGATCCGAGGCGTAGGACGAGGCATCCTCAATTTACCCCAAGGAAAAATCATCGGTAATCACCTCCAGATCGATCGAGGAAAATGGCAAGGAAATTTCCAATCTTCATCACTAGTACTCGGTGGTTTAGCCCCTCAAATTCCCCTCAAATTTAAGAATGCCAAGCTCGATAGTAATCTCAATGTGGCGGGCGATCTTCAGCAGCTCCAAGCCCAAGCGATTAGGATCGTAGGTAATGCTAAATTAAGTCTAGCTGGCGGGACAATTCTCGCGCGAAACCTGGAAATTAGTGCTGGTAAATGGCGCGGAAATTTTGGACTCGATCGACTAAAATTGGGTAGTGTCAGTGATGAGATACCAGAGGAATTTGCAGCGGCTCAATTGACTGGTAATTTTGGCGCAATAGGTGAGCTAGCTAATTTCAATCCCAATCAGTTGCAAGTAGCTGGAAATGGCGAACTGACTCTTGCAGGTAGTAAAATTCGGGCGACAGGATTGAAATTAGACGAAGGTAAATGGTCTAGCAATTTAGCCCTAACTGACCTAAAGTTAGGTGACTTTAATCATCAACTATCGCCACAGTTACAAACAGGTAAAATTACGGCTAACTTGAAGATCGCTGGAAACATCGATAAACTAACACCTACCGCAATTCAAGCTAGTGGTAGTGGTAAATTAAAATTAGTCAATGGTGGTGAAATTGGTGCCGACAATCTAAGTCTGATTGATGGCGCATGGCAAAGCGATTTAGGCATCAAAGGTTTGCTATTGGGCACAGTAAATCAAGAACTACCCGCAGCCATTAAAGCCGGATTATTATTTGGTAACTTGAGAGTTGCTGGCAACCTTAAATATCCAGAACTAGAACAGATTCAGGCAAATGGTAACGGTCAAATTAGAAATCTGCTCGGTGGTAATATTCAGATCGATCGATTGAAACTCAGTAACGGACAATGGGAAAGTAATGTTGTTGCCGATCGATTAAATATTGGCGAACTAGCTAAATTTGCACCCAAAAATATTAGTACTGTCGATCGACTAGCCGGACAATTGAGTGCTAAGTGGCAAATCGGTGGAAATCTTCAGAACAATAGCCTCGCCAATATCCAAGTATTAGGGCAAACAAAACTAACTAATCTGCAAGTCGGCACCTTGAAATTCGACCCCAATCTAATCGGTACCATTCAAGCAAATCCCGGACAAGGTGTCGATATCGCCTTCGCTGGAAAAACCGATAGATTAGCACTCTCACTCGATCGCAATTTACAACCTCAAAGCTTTGCCATCAAACAGCAAGGAGTCATCGCCACAGGCAATGTCGATCGCAAAATTTTGGACATTAATGTCGAACGCTTGCCCATTACTTTATTGCAACCTTGGATTCCCAAACAAGTCGGTATTCAACCATACCGATTTGATGGCATTGCTAAAGGCGACTTAGCAATTAATCTGACCAACTTTCAAGTTACTGGCAAACAGATCGAAATTACCAACCCGATCTTTGGTGCCTTTCAAGGCGATCGACTCCTAGCTAATTTCGGCTATGCTAATGGACAACTCAATCTCTCCAATACCGAAATTCATCGCGGCGAACATACCTACAAAATCGATGCCAATCTGGATACTACCGCCGCCACCCCCACCTTCCAAACCAAACTCCAAATTCCCAAAGGTAGCATCGAAGACATTCGCGACTTACTCCAAATTTTCAGCATCAGCGATGTATTTATCCCCTTCAACCAGCGGAAATACGGCACCGCCGCCGACTTATCCACCACAACCGCAAAAATCGCCAATCGTCCCCAACCCCTCTACAACGAACTCCGCCGCCTCTCAGAACTCCGACGGTGGTTGAATCGAGAAACAGATCGTCAGCAATCAGAAAATATCATCCCCGATATCGGCAACCTCCAAGGAGATTTTAGCGGTGAAATCTCGATCGCCAATAGCCTCAAAACAGGACTCAATACAGATTTTAAGATCGACGGCTCCAATTGGCAACTCGAAAAATATCATCTCGACAAACTTCAAGCTACCGGAAACTGGCGCAATGGCAAACTCCATCTCGATCCCCTCAACCTCGCCATTAAAGACAGCCACCTCGACATCGCCGGAGATTTCGGAGTCGATAACCAAGATGCCAAGCTCAACATCCAAAATGTCCCAACAGAGTGGCTCACCAGCCTAGTCAAGATACCTGTAGAGATTAAAGGTGGCATCAACCTCTCCGCTCAAATTGGGGGGAATTTAGCCAATCCTCGCGCGAGTGGCGAAATCTCGCTCACCAACGGACAACTCAATAATACCAAACTCCAAGATCCCAAAGGTAGCTTCAATTATTGGGATGGACGACTGAATTTTACCAGTGACACCACTTTCATGAACAGTCCGATTGTTGCCCAAGAAGATCGGATTAAAATTACTGGAAGTATCCCCTATCAACTCCCCTTCTGTCTCAAACCACCTGCCAGTCGCGATATCCGCATCGATCTGAGCCTCCAAAATCAAGGCTTACAAATCCTCGATGTCCTCAGTCAAAAACAACTACACTGGATCGATGGACAAGGTAAAATCGCCCTCAAAATCGATGGCAAAATGAAACCATCCGGCGGCATTGAAAGTCTCTCCGCCAGAGGAACCGGACATATTAGCAAAGGTAGAATTAAAAGCCTGCTCATGCCCGAACCATTGACCGATATCAATGGTGAAATCGTCTTTGATTTCGATCGAATTGATGTCCAAAAACTTACCGGAAAACTAGCCACAGGGCAAGTCATCGCCGCCGGAATTATCCCCATTTCCGATTCATTCCCGATCGATCCCAACCAACAACTAAGCATCCAGATGAATGGCATCAATGTCAACCTCCAAGATAAATACAATGGAGATGTCAATGGCAAAGTCAAGATTCTTGGTACCGCACTCAACCCCATCCTCACAGGTGATATCAAACTCAGCAATGGGCAAGTTTTGCTACCCGACACCTCAACTACTACCACACCAACCACTCCACCCATTACCCCCGAAACACCCAATGCCAAATCCTCACTCCAATTCCGCAACCTCCAGCTCACCCTCGGCGACAACATCCAAATCTCTCGCGCCCCGATCCTGAACTTCATTGCCACTGGTAAAATCGATATCGATGGCACTTTAGACAACCCTCGTCCCTTCGGACAAGTTCAACTTCAAAAAGGCTCCGTCAATCTCTTCACCACCCAATTTCGCCTCGCCAGTGGTGCTCAGACAGCCGACTTCTTTCCCACCTTAGGTACCGAACCCGTACTCAACCTCCGACTCTACGCCAAAACACTCTCCAGTACTGCCAATCTCCTCACCCAGCGGAACACCATCGCTCGTACTGCCAAAGACGGCGAAATCAACCAACCAGCCGACTTCTATACTACCAGTCTCGGCTCCGTCCAAACCGTCCAAGTCGAAGCGCGAATCGCTGGATTAGCCAGCCAACTCACCCAAAAAATCGAACTCACCAGTACACCCACCCTGACGCAATCCGAAATCGTCCTGCTCCTCGGCGGTGCGATCGTCGAACAACTCAGTGCAGGTGATAATATCGGACTGGGAGTTGCCAGTGTCGCCAGTTCCAACCTGCTCAATAGTATCCAAGATCGCATCAGCGATTTGTTCAGTCTGAGTGATTTTCGGCTCTTTCCCACGATCATCAAAGACTCCAGAACCAGCAATAATTCCACCCTCGGTATCGCGGCGGAAGTCGGTACAGACATTACACCCAAACTCTCTACTTCGGTGTTTAAAATTCTCTCCAATAATGAATCGCCATATTATAGTCTTCGCTATCGCGTCAACGACCAAATTTTACTCCGAGGTTCTACCAATCTCTTCGGCGAAAATCGCGCCTTGATTGAATTCGAGCAAAGATTTTGAGTTGGTGATACCAAATTAATTTTAGTAAACGACAGATTAGCTCCTCCCCTTTACAAGGGGAGGTTGGGTGGGGTAAACATCTGTCGTGTTAATTGTTTAAATTAGTATGAATAAAATTCTAGCAAAATATCTCGATCGACTGATCCACTGTAATATTCATTTTTTGTGATAGCGATACTAGAAACCCGATTTTTAAAAAAATCGGGTTTTTGAAGATTAACCTAATCTCGATCGATAATCCTCATAGGAAAACTCGCGCCACAGTTTAAAGTTACCATCTTTATCGAGCCGCCCGATCGAAGGATGCACCACACCATTAAACATCGAAGTTTTGACCATCGTATAGTGCATCATATCTTCAAAGATAAGGCGATCGCCAATTGCTAACTCTTTATCAAAAGCATAGTCACCCAAAAAGTCACCAGCCAGACAACTAGAGCCACCCATTCGATAAATTGTATCGTCACCTTCCGGTGCTCGTGCGCCGCGAATTGCTGGCTTATAAGGCATTTCCAAACAGTCGGGCATATGAGCCGTAAATGAGACATCCAACATCACATTCGTTAGCTCATCAGTTGGAATTAGATCCAAAACTGTACCCATCAGAAATCCAGTTTCCCAAGCAATTGCCGAACCTGGCTCCATCAGGAGTTGAATATGCGGGTGACGAGAATGGAAAGCATTTAACACCTCGATCGCATGATCCACATCATAATCCGATCGCGTCATCAAATGACCACCGCCTAAATTTAACCATTTCAAATCTGGGAGGAATCGATCGAATAATTCCTCGATATTAGCCAACGTTTTTTCCAGCGCAAATGAATCGCTCTCACATAAATTATGTGATAAAAATCCATCGATTCCCGCTGGCAATCTCAGCCCCATTTGCGTAGATGAAACCCCTAGTCGTGTAGAGGGCTGACAGGGATTGTAGATCGGTGTTTTTACAGGTGAATACTGGGGATTGATCCGTAGTCCAGCCGAGGGTTTGTGAGGCGTAGAACCTAGCACCTGACTCCGAAATTGCTCCCATTGACCGATCGAATTAAAGGTCATGTGGGAAGCCAGCGGCAGAATTCCTGGTACATCTTCCGCACGATAGGCTGGCGAATAAACATGTACCTCCGGCCCAAACTCCTCAGCAGCGAGTCTCGCTTCCCATAAAGAGCTAGCCGAAGCCCCCTTTAAGGTGGTGCGAAGCTGCGGGAAACAGTGAAAGAGGGAAAAACCTTTCAACGCGAGCATCACCCGAATTGGAGCGGATTTTTGGACTCGATCGAATATCGCTAAGTTTCGCGCTAGCAATTCTTCTTCTAGGACAAAACAAGGCGATGGAATGGCAGATAAAATTGCGTCGTTATTTTGGGTCATGTTTACTCAAATAAATTTTGTTGTTCGCGTAGCGTCTCCGCTGGAGGATCTTTTGAGATAGATGCAGAAACCCGACTTTTTGGAAAAGTCGGGTTTCTAAGTAGTACTAGTCTTATCGTTACGATAACTCGCCAAATTGCTGTTGATATAGTGCTATTTGTACTTTTAGTTCTCGCGCTTTTTGCGCCTCGCGATCTGCGAGTTGAGATTCAGCCTCAGCTCTTTGAGATTCAACCTCAGTTTGTTTGACTTGTTGTTCTAGAGCAGTATTTAATTCCTCTAAAGGTAACAATTTTACTCCATCCTCTAACCGATAAAAAGCAATGATTTTATCTTCTACCACTAAACGGAGCTGTAATACCTGACTAGTATTATCTGCGATCGAAACATAAACTAGTTCCTCATCGCCTTGTAACCGATACCCTCGCATCTGATCAGGAATCCATTCGCCGCGCGGGTCGAATTGCCAATATTCAGTTACACCGAGACTCTGGTACAGCTCTTTTTTTTCGACATCATCTTTGCGCTGGGTACCTGGAGAAGTCATTTCAAGGATTACCGAAGGTACTCGACCTTCTTCCCAAATCTTATAATTATCCCGTCCCCCTGGCTCGACATCAAAAATTACCATCACATCAGGCGCGACTCGCAAGCTTGGAAATCCCTGAGCATAGTATAAGAATTGGTCGGCTAAAACTGTTGCTTGTTGACCTTTGAGGTGTGCTAGGAGCATCGCCAAGGTGGTCATAATGTAGAGATGGTCGTAAGATTCAGCTAATGGTTCTCCGTCGGAACTAGGGTAAAAGATTTCGGGATTGGGTATTTTGTTAGCGGTGGAGTCGATAATTACTGCGGTCATAAAATTTCGTCCTCAGGATCGTAGATTAAATAACTTATGGCTTTTTAGGGATTGCCCCTACCTGAGTAATCCCTGAGACAGATGGTATCGTGATAGTCTCCGATCGAAATTGCATCATCGATCGAGCCTTCATGCAAGAAGATTTGGACTTTAGCCTCTGTATTAATCCCGCCACCCTGTACCCGTATAACCAAGGCATTATTGCCATCACCGCGATCGATAAAAGCTTGAATTTGGTCTAAAATCTCTGGGAAATCATCATCAATCGGATCCTCTTCCCCACCTTCTTGTCGTGAGGACAATCCGAAAATTTCTGGTGGGGTTGGGCAGGTTAATATTCTGATTCTTCTAATTCTCGAATGGTGATACGCCATCAATCACTTCATGCCAAGGTAAACCCATCGTACCTAATATTTCCATGAATGGATCTGGATCGCATTCTTCGACATTAAATACACCAGGTTTTTTCCACTTGTCGTTGACAATCATCAATGCTCCAACTACTGCTGGAACGCCTGTTGTGTAGGAAATTCCTTGCGCTCCGACTTCGGCATATGCCTCGGCATGTTGACAGTTGTTATAGACATAATATTTTTTTACCACCCCATCTTTGATGCCAGTTATATGACAACCGATCGACGTTTGTCCGGTATAATTAGTGGCGAGGGAAGCAGGTTCGGGCAGGAGAGCTTTGAGGAATTGTAATGGTACAATTTGTTGACCTTGGTATTCGATCGGATCGATCCGCGTCATGCCGATATTTTCGAGTACTCGCAGGTGAGTAATATAGTTCTCGGAGAATGTCATCCAGAACCGCGCTCGTTTGAGGGTGGGGATGTTTTTGACTAGAGATTCTAGTTCTTCATGGTAGAGTAAATATGACTCGCGATCGCCAATTTCGGGATAGGGAATTGGGCGATGAATCGATAATGCGGGGACTTCTACCCATTCGCCATTTTCAAAATAGCGTCCGACTTGGGTGATTTCACGGATGTTAATTTCGGGATTGAAATTGGTCGCAAATGCTTTACCATGATTGCCATCGTTGCAATCGATGATGTCTAAATAATGAATTTCGTCGAAGTAATGTTTGAGCGCGTAAGCACTAAATACGCCTGTCACGCCAGGATCGAACCCACAGCCGAGAATTGCGGTTAATCCCGCCGCTTTAAATTTATCTTGATACGCCCATTGCCAACTATACTCGAATTTAGCAACATCGATCGGTTCATAATTAGCAGTATCAAGGTAGTGAATCCCCGTCTCTAGACAAGCATCCATCAACACTAAATCTTGATAGGGGAGTGCGACGTTGATGAGAAGATCTGGTTTAAATTCTTTAATCAATTTAACTGTATTTGCCACAGTATCCGCATCTAGAGCAGCGGTTGTGACTTTTGGCGAATTAATCTGCGCCGCAATTTTGTCGCATTTATCGACGCTCCGACTTGCTAGTAAAATAGCTGTAAACTCGGCGCGTGCTGCACATTTATGCGCAACCACATTTCCAACTCCACCCGCACCCACAATCATTACCCGTACCATATTTTCCCCTTAGAATTTTAAGATGCCCAAATTTACTATACCCTGTCAGCTAGATAGGCTAACAGCCAACTAGCAGCCGTTGCTCGTCTGGTTTGACGGGGACCGAATTCACCCAGTTTATAGCCCTTGAAGCCGAGCTGCTCTTTGAGGAGCTGTTTATGCTCGGCGGGAATCGATCGAGTCAATTTCACCGTTGCTGGACGACTTGCGATAAAATCTGGTGGTGTGGGATAAACTGACAGCCATTCTGGAGCGACTTGACTGAGATCCCATGTCTGTTCGATTCGGTCGTAGCGATAACCCAAATAGTGCCATAAGATCTGATTTACCTGAAGATCGCTAATCGATTCATTGACGATCGACCAAATCAAATTATCATCCAGTGGCGGTACTTCCCACCATTCCAAATTTGAGTAATCGATTGCTATATCGCCATTATCCATTTAGTTAAGTAATAAGTAATAATATAAATCTAGACGTGTTGGGTTTTATCTTCGATCCCAATTTCGGAGATCGACTTTTGAATTAGGAATAATTGAAGTTCTTGTCTAATGTTAGACTGTCGATATCGGTTTTGGATCGGTTGCCAATTATCCCAGTTTAGATGATTGCTGCGGGTGAGGCGATCGTATAGTGTGGGTAGTTTCGTTGGGGCTTGTTTCCCCAAAGCTTTACGAATAAACTTATCCAATACTATATTATCCTGAATGTTGCCAAATAGTTGATGAATTTGTTTAAAATCTTTGAGATAGTTGCCATATTGAGCTGGGTATCGATCGACAAAAATCTCCAGTAGATATCGAGTCGCTTTCGCTTGTTTGCGAAAATCGTGCAAGATATCGCCGTGGATGAGTAGTAGCTGCGAAACTGCTAATTCGGGATCGATACCTGAATCTAAATCTAAATCGATCCACCAACTAGAATCAATGAAAAAATCACCAATAGTTGGCAAAAGTAGATCTGGTAAAATCGATCCAATTTCTACTTTCGCTGTTGGCATATATTGGGGATTGTTAAGCCAATTATTGATGCCTAGCTTGAAATACTGATAATCTCGATCGTTAAGCATCAACTTAACTTTGAGAATTTCTTTGCGACGGCGTTTGATGATAGTGGAGATGACTTTTTCTAGATGTACTTTCTCGACATCTGGCAAATTATTTTTATGATTTTTGCAAGTGTCTTGTAAGACATCTAGATCGCGAACTTTCCCCAATACTTTGGCAATTTTGCCAATCTGTTTTTCGCCCATCACTTTGGGGATGTCTAAAATTGAGGAAAATGCTTGAATCTGCGATCGCAATCGGCGTAAACTTACTCGCATTTGATGGATTGCTTCGATATCATCATCAGCCAAAACCTTTGATTCGAGGCTAAGGATGGTGACATATTGCTTTTGGATAGCTGGATAAATATAGTCAGTCAGGGTGACAGGCGTGTTAGCGTAGTCTTGCGACAATAGCGTCAAATCTCGATCCACGATCGTTGTTCCTAAAAGTGTGAGGAAAATCTAATTTTGTTACTCCCTTCCTGGTGGAGAATTAGATATCTAGAGTGAATAGTGGATAGTGGATGGGTTGTTAGTATGTAACGGTGATGGTGAGTAGTCTATTTCCTGGCAGGGAAGGGAGTAATATCTTAGTGGAGCCATTATCTCATCATCATTTCACCCCAGCGTGTGATGATTTTTACAGCGATTAGCATACATCTCGATCGATAGATGATACAGCATTGTCTCTGGTGTAATTATCAATTATCAATTATCAATTATCAATTATCAATTATCAATTATCAATTAATTATGGCAATCCCACCGAGCTGGATCATCAAAACTGGTCGATCGATCTGGACGCAAATTTGGCAGATAATGATGTCACAACTCGCGCCCAGAAACGATCGAGGTGAATATCAACGTCCCCAAAGTGAATTTCGGCATCGCATCGATGGAAAATATACTCCAGCAGCAAATCGCTATCGATTATACGTCGGATGGAGTTGTCCGTGGGCGCATCGCACTTTGGTAGTACGAGCATTGAAAGGGTTGGAAAACTCGATCGATCTTACCATTCTCCGAGGCGATGCAAATGCAGGTGGTTGGGCATTACCAGAGCCAGAACATGGCTGTAATACCTTAGCTCAATTATATCGGTTTGCCAATCCAGGTTATACAGGTCGATCGACAGTACCAATGCTGTGGGATACTCAGACCAATTCGATTGTCAATAATGAAAGTGCCGAGATTATTGAGATTCTCAACGCCGAATTTAACCAGTACTCCACCCACCCCGATCTAGATCTGGCTCCAATTGCCCTGCAAGACTCGATCGAGCAATGGAACGATGTCATCTACCAAACTGTCAATAACGGGGTCTACCGCTGTGGCTTTGCCCAGACACAGGCGGCTTATAACCTGGCGCATCGCGAATTATTTGCTACACTCGATCGCATCGAGGAATTACTAGCAACTCAAGCCTATCTTTGTGGCGAACTCCTCACCCTCGCCGATATCCGCCTATTTACGACCTTAATTCGCTTCGACTTGGTCTACTATACCCTGTTCAAATGCAACCGCCGCCGGATCCAAGACTATCCCCAACTTCAAGCCTACCTAGAAAAAATTTACCATCGCCCTGGTGTCGCCGCTACTTGTAACTTTGCAACTATCTTGGCAGATTATTACGGAAATCTATTTCCCCTCAATCCAGGTGGGATTATCCCCCAACTACCAGACTTGAGCTATTTAATAGGAAAGGGAAAATAGTACAGGACACGATCAAGACATGAAAGTTTCAAAACTCAATCGTGTCTGCAAGCCTAATTTCCTGGTAATTATCAATTACTTGTACTGAGCGTAGTCGAAGTATCAATTACCTACGTGTCATAGAGTAAACATTCTTGAGCATCTGGATTGTCGTCACAGAAGCGTTCGAGCGAATTTTGGGGTTTAGCACTACGTTTGTGACCAGCTTCTTGGTGTAATTCTTCCAAGATTTCCATTGCTACTGCAAATTCAGGAGAAGTTTTACCGGATGTTTCGCCCGCTTGATGAGCAGCTTCGCGTGCTTGTTCGATCCGCTCGTCGAGGGTCATTGTTTTTTCTTGAGAGTTAGTCATAATTCTAGCTATCTACAGTAAAAATTTGCGATATCTTGATATCGGTCTGCTTTCTATTGTATCTTTCCGCTCTGGAAAGACACCATCACAAATGTAGAGGTTTCCACACATTTGCATAAAACTGTCTATTTGTTATGACTAGAGCCAATTCTCTTGGCATGGGTTAGTTGAATAATGGCGTATCTTCGTTAATTTTTCTGTCAAATACTTTACCAAATTAGCCGAAAGTTTAACTTTTTTTGGATTTAACCGAGACGAGAGGTAGAGGAGAGTGTTAAAATTGCCTTGAAAAATCTAGAACTTATTGAGGGTCTGCTGTGATCCGTTCTGCCACCTTGACGTTTCAGCCCATACTCTCATCAATCAATGACAACAGCCGTCTCCGGCTGTTTTCTGGCAATGCCAATGTCCCATTATCTCAGGAAATTGCGCGCTATCTCGGACTCGATCTCGGGCCGATGATTCGCAAGCGGTTTGCAGATGGGGAAATTTATGTCCAGATCCAAGAATCTATTCGCGGCTGTGATGTTTATCTGATCCAGCCTACCTGTCGTCCAGTCAATGATAATTTGATGGAATTATTCATCATGATCGATGCCTGTCGGCGGGCTTCTGCTCGACAAATTACGGCGGTAATCCCTTACTATGGTTACGCTCGCGCCGATCGCAAAACTGCTGGACGGGAATCGATTACAGCTAAATTAGTTGCTAATCAGATTACCACGGCTGGTGCCGATCGAGTGTTGGCGATGGATCTCCATTCGTCGCAGATTCAAGGCTATTTTGATATTCCGGTGGATCATATTTACGGTTCGCCCGTAATGGTTGACTACATTCTCAATAAAAATCTGCAAGATATCGTCGTGGTATCGCCAGATGTCGGCGGTGTCGCCCGCGCTCGCGCTTTTGCGAAGAAACTCAATGATGCACCATTAGCAATTATTGACAAACGTCGTCAGGCGCATAATGTAGCTGAAGTGATGAATGTCATCGGCGATGTCGCTGGTAAAACAGCGATCCTAGTCGATGATATGATCGACACGGGTGGTACGATTTCGGAAGGAGCTAAAATCCTCCGTCAGCAAGGCGCGCGCCAAGTTTACGCTTGTGCGATCCATGCGGTATTTTCACCCCCAGCGATCGAACGTTTGTCAAGTGGCGTATTTGAGGAAGTCATTGTCACCAATACTCTACCCATCCCCGCAGATCAACACTTCCCTCAACTCAAAGTGTTGTCTGTCGCCAATGTCCTCGGTGAAACAATCTGGCGCATCCATGAGGAAAATTCCGTAAGTAGTATGTTTCGGTAACAGTTGGAGGTAGCTGTCTTGAAAAGGTGCTCTACTTGCGGCGCACTTTTGGACGGGTTCCCCGTCAAAAAGAAGTGCGACAAGACAGGGGAAACCCCAAGACGACAGCACTTTTCGCTGTCAACTGTCAACTGCTTGCATTGAGCGTAGCCGAAATGTCAACTGTTAACTGAACACGATGGATTTGCCGATTTTTACTACTCCGAGCGAATTAGGTCATTATCTCCAATCCCACCGCTCTCAAGCGATCGGATTTGTACCGACAATGGGCGCGTTACATCTGGGACATCAGAGTTTGATCGATCGAGCCAGACATGAAAATACGCTCGCTGTAGTGAGTATTTTCGTCAATCCTTTACAATTTGGAGCAAACGAAGATCTCGATCAATATCCACGACAACTGGAGATCGATCGAGTTATTTGTGAGACAGCAGGCGTAGACGCGCTATTTGTCCCCACGCCAGAAAGTATGGGGATTAATAACACGCTCACTCAAATCATCCCACCCCCGCTGATGCTGAGTGGTTTATGTGGACGCACTCGCGTTGGACATTTTCAGGGTGTTGCTACCATTGTGACTAAACTACTAAATATCGTTCAACCCGATCGAGCCTATTTTGGCGAAAAAGATTCCCAACAGTTGGCAATTATCCGCAGAATTGTCACAGATCTTAATATACCTGTAGACATCGTTGGTTGTCCAACGCTCCGCGCAGCTTCAGGTTTAGCCCATAGTTCGCGCAATCAATATCTATCACCCACCGGAAAATCCCAGGCGGCGGTAATTTATCGCAGTTTACAACAAGCACGAGCAGTCGCCAATAGTGGCGAAGTTCACGCTCCATCAATCTTGGCTGCGGTGATGACAGAATTGGCTACTGTCCCCGAATTTGAATTAGAGTATTTGGAGTTAGTCGATCGACATAGCTTACAATCGTTGGATACTGTGGAGAATTCGGCTTTGCTGGCGATCGCGGGTAGGATTGAAAATACTCGACTGATTGATAATATCATTATCGAGCCGCACCGTCTGAACTATGATTTAGAATGATTAACAGATAAACTATGATTGCACCATAGATAGAATCACAGATCCGTACCGTCTGAACTATGATTTGGAATGATTAACAGATGAACTATGATTGCACCAGAGAGAGAATCACAATTCATCATTTAATCATTCTAATCACAGTTCAGACAACAATTTAATCAAGCAATAACTCATGTCTGACTGTCTCCCAATTATCGCCATCGATGGCCCAGCAGGTGCGGGTAAATCAACCGTTACCAAGCTCGTAGCTGCCCGATTAGGGCTGTTGTTCCTCGATACGGGTGCAATGTACCGCGCGATCGCGTGGCTGGTGTTGGAGGCGAATCTAGCCCTTGATGACGAACTGAAAATAGCTGGGTTAGTGAGTCAAGCGAAGATTCTTTTGACTGGAGCGCAAGTAGTGGTGAATGGTGTTGATGTAACTGAAGCGATTCGTACACCGGAAGTGACGAGCAAAGTCTCGGCGATTGCAGCGTTAGGGGTAGTAAGAGCGGAGTTAGTCAAGCAACAGCAGGCGATTGGCGCAATGGGTGGAATCGTCGCCGAAGGGCGGGATATGTGTACCCATGTATTTCCAGATGCTCAGGTGAAGATTTTTCTGACGGCTTCAGCAGCGGAGCGAGCGCGACGGAGACAGCAGGATATGCGAGAACGTGGTCAAGGTGAGGTAGACTTGGCAGAATTGGAGCAGTCTATTGCCAAAAGAGATTTAATTGATAGTACTCGCGAAATCTCTCCATTGAAAAAGGCTGACGATGCAGTAGAAATTATCAGCGATAATCTGACTATTGACGAAGTAGTCGATCGAATCGTGAAGATGTATCAGCAAGTAAGCATTCAATAACTAATCTGCTGCGACAGATCCCCGACTTCTTGAAGAAGTCGGGGATCTGGGTGGGTGGCTAATATCGACAAGGAAAGCATGAAGCCATTTTTAAAGTGGGCGGGAAGTAAATATAAAATTATCGATCGAATCACTCAATCATTACCCGCTGGAAATCGCCTCATCGAACCATTCGTCGGTTCTGGGGCTGTATTTTTAAATACCGATTATCCTGAATATCTCGTCGCCGACACGAATGCAGATCTGATCAATTTATATAGCTGCATTAAGACTCAAGGGCTTGATTTTATCGAGGATGCAAAGCAGTTGTTTGTCAAAGAGAATAACGAACAAGCATCTTTTTATAACCTCAGAACCGAATTTAATCAAACACAAGACATCGAACGAAAATCTGCAATCTTTATTTATTTAAACCGTCATTGTTTTAATGGCTTGTGTCGATACAATTCAACAGGCGGATTTAATGTTCCATTTGGGAGGTATACTAATCCAACATTTCCAGAAGTCGAAATAATTAACTTTTGGCACAAAAGCCAATCAGTAGAATTTAAGCTAGCTAACTTTGTTGATACGATCGAACAAGCAATACCTGGTGATGTTGTCTATTGCGATCCGCCTTATGCACCACTAGATCAAACATCTAATTTTACTAGTTATACTAAGGATGAGTTTAACTTAGATAGTCAAACAGAATTGGCTGAAGTGGCACTAAAACTGATGGATAAAGGTATCTGTGTAATTATCTCCAATCATGATACCGAATTCACTCGATCGATCTACAGCTCCGCGAAACTTAACTATTTCGATGTCCAGAGATTCATCTCTAGCAAAGCTTCAAATCGAACCAAAGCACCCGAACTATTAGCGATATTTTCAAGAGAATAATATGCCGGAAATAAAGCTGAATCGTTTTCAAAAACTAGATCAATTGCTGGTATCTACCGAACAGATGCAGCAGATCGAAAATATGGTATTTGCAGCGGGAATGCCTGTCGCCTCATTAATGGAAAAAGTGGGGGGATTAATTGCGCGACGATTTCAAGTTTTATATCCTCGATTATCATCGCCGCGAGTTGGGATCTTAGTGGGGATGGGGCATAATGGCGGCGATGCTTTAGTTGTAGCGCGGGAGCTATATTTTCAGGGTTATGATGTTGCTATTTATGTACCATCGGAAGAATTGCGAGAGCTGACGAATCAGCATTATGGTTATATCTCAAATTTAGGGATAAATATTGTTGAAAATGTTGAGAGTTTAGGTGGCTGCGATGTAATCATCGATGGACTATTTGGGTTCGGTTTAAATCGCGAAATTACTGGTAGCCTGTTTGAATCGATCGAATTAATCAATCTATCCAAAATTCCGGTAGTCAGTATCGATCTCCCTTCAGGTATTCATGCTGATACTGGGGCTGTTTTAGGGATTGCAATTCAGGCTACTCATACCCTCTGTTTGGGGCTATGGAAACTAGCTTTTGTGCAGGAACACGCGATCGAATATTTAGGCAAAGCCGAACTAATTGATTTCGATCTGCTGTTGACAGATATCGATACTGTAATCGCAGAAAAGCCGAATATTAGCCGGATGACGACTAGTCGAGCAGTTGCTAATTTACCTGTAAATAGAGCAGCAACCACCCATAAATATCAGCAAGGACATTTATTATTAATAGTCGGTTCTGAGCAGTATGCTGGGGCAGCAATCCTCGCCGGATTGGGTGCGAGAGCAACTGGCGTGGGGATGTTGTCAATTGCCGTACCAAAGTCCCTCAAACCACTATTATTAAACTACCTACCAGAAGCCTTAATTATCGGCTGTCCAGAAACAGAAGCAGGGACAATTAAATCATTACCAGAACTAGACTTTAGTAAATATCAGGCAATTGCATGTGGTTGTGGTTTAACCGATCGACCATCGAAGATAGTTAAACAAATTTTAGCAGCAAATTGTCCGATTATTCTAGATGCCGATGCACTCAATATTATCGCCAAACTTGGCATCGAAACCACCATACCTAAACGCACACACCCAACAATTTTAACACCCCACCTCGGCGAATTCAAACGGCTATTTCTCAAAATCCCGACAACTAATAAACTCACCGCCACAATCGCCGCAGCTCAAGCTAGTCAGGCGATTATATTGCTCAAAGGAGCGAGAACTGTAATCGCTGGAATTGATGGTAATTCGATCGTTATTCCAGATAGTACGCCAGCCTTAGCCAGAGGTGGTAGTGGCGATATTTTGACAGGGTTAATCGGTGGTTTAATTGCAACTAATAGTCGGGAAGATTTGACTATTCCTGAAGTCGTTGCAACTGCGGCTTGGTGGCATAGTCAAACAGGGATTTTGGTAGCTAACGAGCGCGGAGATCTGGGCGTAGATCCTCTGACTTTGATTCAATATTTAACTACCGTAATTCAGAACACTAGGCAGTCTGGATAGTTTACGATAAAGTAGTAATAATTATGATGTAAATTATGAATACGATCGATAATTCACTAATAGACGATATATCCTCTGTAGACATGGTAACAGTGACAGAATTGCAGCATCAGCTCAGTGATATACTCCAGCAACTATCACCAGAGCGATTAAAAGTATTAGCTGATTTTGCAGCTTATTTAGCAGATGCAGAGAGTGAAGCCGCAACTCAAGAACTTTTAGCAATTCCTGGATTGCTAGAGCGGGTTAAAAAAAGTCAATTAACACCTAAAAGTGATTGTGTAAATTGGAGAACTGTTCGCTCTGATGTATGAAGTTCTACTATATCCCGATGCTAAAGCTGCATATGCTAGTGCTGATAAAGCTCTAGCAAAGAAAATTGCCAAATGTTTACAACAATTAGAGCAAATGCCCTTATTTCACCCAAATGTGAAAGCTCTCAAGGGCAATTATACTGGTTATTATCGTTATCGAATTGGAGACTATCGGGTTATCTATTCGGTAGACGAGGAAATAGTCAAGGTATTTGTTTTGACTATTAGTAGACGTGGCGAAGCATACGAATCATGAAGAAGACTTATCTGCTTGGCGAACAGAACGTCCATAATCTAAGGCTTCGAGAAATGTGGCTTCATCTGAGATAGAGCCAACAAGTTTATCCATCCATTTGTTTGCAGTAGGTTGATTAACAATTTTTTGTTTGAGATCTACAACCTCTTCTTTAATTAGTGCGTACATGACACTATCGATGAGTTGTCCATCCTTGTATCTGCTCTGTTTCAATACTCCTTCCCGCACGAAACCCACCTTTTCCAGTACACGCATCGAAGCTGGATTCCAAGCAAAGACACAAGCCTGAAGTCTTGCAAAAGGTAGATTCAAAAAGGCATAATCTACCATCGCCTGAGCCGCAGCAGTAGCGATTCCTTTACCCCAGAAAGGTTCACCAATCCAATAGCCAAAGTCTCCGGTTTTGCAACAGACTCCATCATCAGGAATTATGCCAATTCCACCGACGGCGATTCCTTCAAATTCGATGGCGAGATGTGTCCTTAATGTTGGTTTGTTGGCAACTTCAATCCATTTTTCGGCATCTGTTTCTGTATAGGGATGCGGAAACATATCGGTAAGATTGAGCCAGATTTTGCGATTGTTAGCATTCTGAACTAGATTTAGTTTATCATCTGGTTCCCATGATCGAATCCAACAATTTGAGAGTTTTGTCTGAATACGCATAATATCCAAAATTCCTTGTTAATATGAAGATATAATAGCTTTTGTTGTAGTTCGGCTCCGCTCACTAACCAGAATTAAACCCAACACATCTAGGATATTTGTGTTGATCTTGGGTTTTGCTCCGCGCAACCCAACCTATGCTTTTCCAAACGCTCCAAGATGATTTTGAATTCTAGAAGTGCTTAATTTAATCTTCCTTGCATATTCCAACATATGTTGATGTTGCCAAGTATTCATCGTATCGTCAGTAGTAATAACCGTATTGAAACAACTCCCATAGGTAAGAGAGCAGACGTAGAATGGAGAGCGACAATATCTAGTGTTCAGTTACTAACTCCACTAACTCCTCTTCAGATATCACCTTAACCCCCAACTTCTCCGCCTTCGCCAACTTCGATCCCGCCTTCTCACCCGCCACCAAATAATCTGTCTTCGCACTAATCGAATCCGAAACCTTCCCACCATTTTTCTGAATCAAATCCTTCGCATCATCCCGCTTCATCGTTGGTAAAGTCCCCGTAATCACGAACGTTTTCTCTGCAAATATTTGACTAGCAGCCTCAACAATAGGTTCTGAAGATTTATCGAATTGCAATCCCGCTGCTTTTAGTCGATCGATCAAAACCATATTATCAGGTTGCCGAAACCACATACTCACAGATTGAGCTGTCTCAAAACCCACTCCATAAATACCTTCCATCTGCGCGACAGTTGCTTGGGATAATTGTTCGACTGAGGTAAACTTATCTGTCAGAATATTTGAACCATTACTCCCAATTTGACGGATTCCTAAACCATATAATACCCGCGTCCAAGGTTGGGATTTAGAATTAGCAATTCCTTCGACAGTTTTAGTCGCTGACTTCTCCCCCATCCGCTCTAGCGTCATTAATTTCTCAATAGTTAGATCGTATAAATCGGCAATTGAATTCACCAATTTACTATCGACTAATTGCTCGACTAATTTCTCGCCGACACCATTAATATCCAGCGCATCGCGACTCACCCAATGTACGAGGGAACCCTTGAGCATCGCCGCGCAACTAGGATTGACGCAGCGCAGCACCGCTTCGCTCTCTGGCTTGACTACAACTGAGTCGCACACAGGGCAATTTGTGGGCATTTTAAAAACTAACGCCCCAAGCGGGCGCAAATCCGTCAACACACGGACGATTTCGGGAATAATTTCTCCGGCTTTGCGAACAATTACCGTGTCGCCGATGCGGAGATCTAATTGAGCGATACGATCGCCATTATGGAGCGTTGCGCGTTGAACGGTGGTTCCCCCCAATTGGACTGGTTCGAGGTGCGCCAAGGGCGTAATTGCCCCCGTTCTGCCGACGTTTACCACGATGTCTAGTACTTGCGTCGGTGCTTCTTCGGCGGGGTATTTCAGAGCTACCGCCCAGCGGGGGAATTTATTGGTAAAGCCTAATTCCTGTTGGAGCGCGAGATCGTTGATTTTGACGACGACTCCATCGGTCATGTAGGCTAGGTTTAATCTGTCGGTATTCCAGCGATCGTAATAGTCGCCCACGGCTGCTAAATTGGGGCACAATGTGCGGTGGGGATTGACTTTGAATCCCATTGTCTCTAAAAATTCCAGGGATTCGGAATGTTGGGTGAAGTTGGTTTGAGACGGGATATGGAGGGTGTAAGCAAAGAAATCTAATTTGCGTTGGGCGACCATTTTGGGGTCTAATTGTCGCAATGCTCCGGCGGCTGCATTGCGCGGATTGGCGAGTAATTGTTCGCCTGTTTTTTCCCGTTCTTGATTGAGTTGGGTAAATACAGCGATGGGTAAGAAAGCTTCGCCCCGAACTTCAACGATTGGGGGTGGGTTTTCGATGTTTAATTTAAGTGGGATCGATCGAATCGTCTTGACATTTTGGGTGATATCTTCCCCAGCATCACCATCGCCACGAGTCGCACCGCGTATCAATAATCCGTTCTCGTATGTTAACGCGATCGCCGAACCATCGATCTTTAATTCACAGACATATTCCGCACTATCTTTTCTGTCTAGCTTCCGTTGCCAACCTGCTTCCCATTTGGCAAATTCTGCCATATCAAAAGCATTTTCCAGACTATATAACGAGATATTATGTTTAACTGAAACAAAACCTGAAGCTGGACGTTCGCCGACTCGTTGCGTCGGACTATCAGGCGTAATTAAAGCGGGATATTGCTGCTCCAAATCTTGCAACTCTCGATATAACCTATCATATACGGCATCCTCCATCACCGGATTGTCCAGGACATAATAAGCATAGCCAGCCGACTGGAGTTTGGTGCGGAGTTGCTCGGTGCGGGTAATGATTTCAGGTGTCACGATTACTTTCAGTAGGTTATGCCAACGATCGCTGCTCAACGGTACCTCTATAGTACAAGAATCCTATCGATTCCACAAGACTCGATCGAAAGATGGTTCGGTTTGCCAGTTCGCTAGCGATTGAAATCGTAGGCTGGATTGACGCAGCAACTCCAACACACTCAACTATTCCAACACCAAGATACTTGCTGATCCACTATTTTCAAACTGACAGATAGTGTCAAAATTATCTCTCAAGATCTCAATTATTTCTACCGTTGGACTATTCCCAATCCAAAGATAGATCAACTTGGGAGCACGATCATAAAGTAAATTGTGCTGATAAAAATCAGCATCTTTGGAAACGATGACAAAGTTATTCGTCTTTGCGTACTCCCAAATCAAACTATCCTCACTATTTTTCAGTGCTAAATTTTTGACATGTGCCGAGTCAGGATACAAGTCGATAATTTTACGGACAATCTGACTGGACAAATTTTCTTCCAATAGTAATTTCATCACAAACTCACAAATATTTTTTTCTCACTATCGGCTGTAAACTCTAAACAAGCTTTTATATCTTCTGATGTGAGTTCGTCAAAATCCCCTAAAATCTCTGCCTGCGTCATCCCACCATCTAGATATTCTAAGATGTCGGTGACAGTGATTCGCATTCCCCGAACACACGGTTTGCTACTGCGTTTTCCAGGCTCAATTGTAATGATGTGTTGGTAATCCATAAAATTGTATCTTGTGTATAAATTTTACCACCAATTAGAATTCATTTTGCACAAGCCAATCCAGGACATCTTGTGCATTTCTATCTGGTGGAAAAACTGGATAAAAGACTTTGACTATTTTGCCATCATTGACAATCGTGGTGAGTCGCTTAATTAGTCGTTTACCTTCTACTTCAAATGTTGGTAATTTCAATGAATTTGTAACTGCAAAATCTACATCACTGAGCAGCTCAAATGGTAAATGAAGTCTTGCAACGACTTCTTTTTGATACGAAGAGTCTTGTGTACTGAGTCCATAGACACGAACTCCTAGAGATTGTAATTCGGCATTAAAATCGCGAAAAGCGCAAGATTGAAGAGTACAACCCGCCGCGCCAGGAATCTGCTCCCATCCATCTGGTATCGCTACATCCGGTTGCTTTGTCATTGGATAGCAGTAAATCACGACTTTTCCCTGAATAGCTGACAAGTCCAATTGATTACCAGAAGTTGAAATAAGCATCACAGCAGGCAATCTTTCACCCAATAGATGATTACATTTGCCATCATCCTCTGGAATCGGCAATTTTGAGAAATCTGGTGAGTATTGCATCGACAATTCTGATTTAATATCTTTTAGTATGAGAGATGACCTTAATTGATATTTCTTAAACAAGTAGATAGATCGAGAGTTCTAGATCGGGAAATGTTGGAGATACAATTAGCTCATTACTTCTAAACTGATGCAAGTCGTATTCACCATCAACTAGATAATAAACCGAAATAGTTGGCTGCTTTGGATGCCCAATAAAATTACGTCCGCCCAACCCTAAATAATCGACGATCCAATATTCTTGAATACCTAATGCTTGGTAAGCAATCTGTTTGATAGCATAATCATCTTGCCAATTAGTCGAGACTACTTCGATGGCTAATTTGACCGAACTACCTTGGGTAATAATCGATTCAGTCTCCCACCGTTGTTCCTGAGCTAGCAGTTCTTTGTCTAAAACGATGCCATCTGGTTCATATCCAGACTTACCATCGATCGATTTAACAATTGATTCTCGTGGAATCAGATAAGGTAGTGGGGATTGACGAATGATAAAGTTCAACTCGGAAATAATAAAACCAGCTATTTCCGAATGTTTGCCGCGTGGTTTGGGCATTTCGAGAATTTCTCCATCTCTGAGTTCGTAGCGAAATGCCGATCTCTCTGGCAACCAGGCGATAAAATCATCAAAGCTAATTGTTTTAGATTCTGCTAGTACCATGTTTATTTTGCGTGACTCAGCACTGAAATAACTTTATCTAGTTAAGATAATTTTAGCCCAAGTTGCTACCTATTAAAATGCCGCCGATTAAAACCATCCTGACGGATACGCTCCGCGAGTAGGGCGGACTTTGCATCACAAGCAGCGGTTTTAACTGCTGGATTTATAGGTGGCTCTGGCCCAATTTACGAATCCAGTCGATGAGAACAGGATTAACTAATTTTGGTGCTTCATCTTGAGGACAGTGACCAACATTCGGGAGTTCAACAAATTCACCAACAGTAGATACATTCATCAATTCTCGCCCTAGATCGATCGGTTCCCACGGATCGGCTGCACCCCAAATCGCGATCGCGGGACAGGATAATTGGGGTAATAGATCTTCTGGTAATGGCCCCCAGGAATAGGCTGTGAACTTGAGGAATACGTCCGCTGCGCCCGCGTCGGCGGCTGGAGCCATCAGAATATCGATTAGTTCATCGCTGACGGCTTCAGGGCGATGGTAGGCTTGTAAGAGGATTTTGCGAACGACTTTGGGTTGGGCGAGTTGCTGGAAGAAAAAATTGCCGACTTCTGGTATAGTGAGGATAGACTGGAGGACTGGTGTACCCCAACGACGGTACCAAGGCATCTCAACTCGTTTGCGATCGTGTAATAAGCGCAAGGAGCAATTGAGCATTGCTACGCCTGTAAATAATTCTGGTTCAGTTACGGCAGCTTGCAGGGCGACAATACAGCCGATCGAATTACCAACCAAAGCCGTCGGAGTGCCAATAATTTCGCGACAAAAATCAATAACTAATTCTGCCCAAGTTTCAAAGGTATAGTCAATTTCGGTGCTGGGTTTGGGTTTTGCTGATGCGCCAAAGCCAATGAGATCGATCGCGTAACACCGATAATTTTCGGCAAGTACGGGAATATTTTTGCGCCAATGTCCAACCGAAGCACCGAAGCCATGAATCAATAATACCGCCGCACCTGTGTCTCCGGCCGTCTGATAATTAATCTGATATCCCCGCCACATCCAGGTCGAATTTGCAATTGGAGTCGCGATCGAATTCATAGATTAAACATTGTTTTCTAGCAAGATTATTCTAACGCGATCCATATGCTGATAGGGCAAAAACCCGACTTTTTGAAAAAGTCGGGTTTTTAGCTAGCACTAGTCTTAAATTAACCTAAATTACTGGATCTGTATTGAACTACTCCACACTATCCGTCCGATCGCGATAAACTAGAATATTGCTCTCTTGTTCTCAGAATTTTATGTCGCTGCCGATCGTTGCTATTATAGGTCGTCCCAATGTGGGTAAATCCACACTCGTCAATCGTTTGGCGGGCGCACGGGAATCGATCGTGCATGATGAGCCAGGAGTTACCCGCGATCGTACATATCGTCGGGCATTTTGGCAGGATCGTGAGTTTGTGGTCGTCGATACGGGTGGACTCGTATTTGATGATGATACGGAATTTTTGCCGCTGATTCGCGAACAGGCGATGACAGCCCTTACCCAGGCTAGTGCGGCGATTTTCGTGGTGGATGGACAAGAAGGAATTACTGGTGGAGATCGGGAAATTGCTTCCTGGTTGCGCGTGCAGCAAGTTCCAGTTTTCTTGGCTGTCAATAAGTGTGAATCGGAAACCGTTGGTGCGCTCCAAACTGCTGATTTTTGGCAGTTAGGCATCGGCGAACCTTATGGAATTTCGAGTATTCATGGTAGTGGTACTGGGGAATTATTGGATGAATTAATTCTCAATTTGCCAGTGATGGATGAGGTGGATGAACCGGAAATTCGGGTGGCAATTATTGGACGACCAAATGTTGGTAAGTCCAGTTTGTTGAATGCGTTCCTCGGTGAAAATCGGGCGATTGTCAGTCCAATTTCTGGTACTACTCGCGATGCGATCGATACCGTAATTACCCGCAATAATACCAATTATCGGTTAATTGATACGGCGGGGATTCGGCGGAAGAAAAACGTCGATTACGGTCCAGAATTCTTTGGGATCAATCGGGCGTTTAAAGCGATCGATCGGTGTGATATCGTACTATTAGTATTGAACGCGATCGATGGTGTCACCGAGCAGGATCAAAAGTTAGCTGGACGGATTGCCGAAGAAGGACGTGCTTGCGTAATTGTGGTCAATAAATGGGATGCTGTCGAAAAGGATTCCTATACGATTTATGATTACCAAGAACAGTTAAATAGTCGGTTGGCTTTTACCAATTGGGCGGAAAATATCTTCGTCAGTGCCTTAACTGGACAACGTGTTGATAAGATCTTAGAAGTAGTCGATCGAGCCGTCGAACAACATCGTCGTCGTGTCAGTACCGCGACGATTAACCAAGTACTTGAAGAATCAACATCTTGGCACAATCCCCTCGTGACTCGTCAGGGTAAACAGGGTAAAGTCTACTATGGTACCCAAGTCAGTGCGCAACCACCGACAATCGCGCTATTCGTCAACGATCCTTCGCGGTTTAATGACAACTATCGTCGTTATATCGAGAATCAATTTCGGACTCAACTCGGCTTTGCAGGTACTCCCCTCCGCCTCCTCTGGCGCGGTAAGAAGCAACGTGAAGGCGAAAAAATCGTTAACCGCGCAACCAGGGTTAAGACGATGAAATAGCCTGAAATCTAACGGTTTGGTTATCCATCCAATCATCTGCTTGTGTGGCTGCGGAGATCTTTACCCCACCCCAGCCCTCCCCTTTCTAAGGGGAGGGAGTAAAGCCCCCCCTTTCTAAGGGGGGGTTGAGGGGGTAGCACCATCTCCGCAGGTAACTAAATAACTCCGAGTGCGTTCGCTGTCAACTGTCAACTGTCAACTGTCAACTGTCAACTGTCAACTGTCAACTGTCAGATGGATCTACTCCGTTCTCTACCAATTGGTTTATATTTAGAACAGCCCACAACCTGGCTGCATCGACTCGATCCTCGTGTGAAACTATTCTGGCTGTTGAGCTTCCTACTCGCTCCCATTCTGGCGAGTCCGATATGGAAGCTGAGTTTAGTTGCGCTACTAGTAATTGTGAGTATCCTCGCGGGGATCCCGTGGCGAGCACTCAAACAACAAATGGGTTGGTTGTTATTGGCTGGAGGTGCGATCTTTTTGGTGGGGATATTTTCACCAGATACGCTCAATGTCAGCCATCAACTCCGCTCTCCGCCGGATATTGGTGTAGAGATTGTTCAGCCATATCAATATGTATTATTCAAAATTGATACTGGTGCAATCCATCTCAAAATTACGCGGAAGTCGATCGAGAGTGCCATTTACGCTAGTACTCTAGTATTTACATTGGTCTATAGTACTACCGTTTATCTGTTGACTACTGCTCCCGAAGAAATCACGACAGGATTGGAAAGTTTGATGTCACCCCTGCGGCGTTATCATGTCCCCGTCACGGAAATTACCCTGACATTGACGCTAGCTTTAAGATTTATTCCGTTAGTATTAGAAGAGATCCAAAACTTGGTGCGATCGATCTATACTAGAGCGATCGATTGGCAAAAGTTAGGACTCAAAAATAGTGCTAAAGTTTGGTTAACTGTTTCAGAAAAGCTGTTAGAAAATCTCTTGAATCGAGCGGAACAAATCGCAACTGCGATGCAGGTACGTGGGTTTACAACGCCAAATACTCATCAGGTACAATGGCATCAATTAAAGCTAGGTAAAACTGACTTTTTAGCGATCATACTTTTATCGATTTTTTGGATAGCCAGATTCGTAATCGGTGGTCAATTTGCATGATTTTACAGATCCTAATTAATTATCAATTATTAATTCGTTGTATTTATCTATTTCACTACTAAATCGCACTGCTTCGGAAATATTTGATCGATTATTCAGACACGATCGAATTGCAACCCTGTTAGAAAGTCCAGTCAATAATTCTATTCGTTCTGAACTGACTAGATACTCAATCTGTGCTGGAATACCACAAATTATTAACGATCAACCTCAAATTTTCACCCCAGAAATTGGAGGGATTTTCGATTGTTTGCGAGGATTATTATCTAGTCAGAATCGCGAAGATAAATCGGATTTGCCAGAGCATCTACCTTTTACTGGTGGCTGGTTGGGCTGGTTGGGCTACGAGCTAGCATGGGAAATTGAATCGCTACCAGATCGAGAACCAGATCCGTTACCATTTCCAGTTGCTTATTGGTATGAACCACATGCTTTTGCTATTTTAGATCATTGGGATCAGGTATTATATTTATCGGCACCTACAGCCACAGAATTAGACGAGTTAGTTGGTAAATTAGATCGATCAAATCCCGTCAAATCCCCTCTTTGTGTATCAGCTTTAACTGAACAGATCGAGCGAGACATCCATTTTTTCACATCTGAATCTGAATATCAACAGGCAATTATTAGAGCGCAGGAATATATCCAAGCGGGAGATATATTTCAGACTAATCTCTCCCTGCGATTTAGCACCCAAACTGATCTTGATAGTTGGGAAATATATCAACGCCTGCAAAAAATTAACCCATCTCCATTCGCCAGCTATTGGCAAACGCCTTGGGGTGCAATGATTAGTTGTTCCCCCGAACGACTCGTTCAATTGCAACACCAAAATAAAGCCACAACTCGCCCAATTGCCGGGACGCGAAAACGTGGTGAAAATCCAGAACAAGACTCACAATTAGCCGCAGAATTATTAAGTAATGAGAAAGAGATCGCCGAGCATATTATGCTAGTAGATCTAGAACGCAACGATCTCGGACGTGTCTGTAAATGGGGGAGCGTCCAAGTTGATGAACTACTATCGATCGAAAGATACAGTCATGTCATGCATCTTGTCAGTAATGTTATCGGAGAATTGGATCCTAAATACGACTCGATCGATCTAATTCGCGCCATGTTTCCTGGTGGAACGATTACCGGATGCCCTAAAGTAAGATGTATGGAAATCATCGCCGAACTCGAACCATTTCCCCGCAATCTATTTTATGGTTCCTGCGGCTATCTAGACAGGCGTGGTCATCTAGATTTGAATATTTTGATTAGGACATTACTGTATCATCATGGCACCGTCTGGGGTCAAGTAGGCGCAGGTATCATCGCCGACAGTCATCCTCAACAAGAATGGCGCGAATCTCTTCAAAAAGCTGCTGCTCAACTCGCCGCTTTGGGTATTATAAGTTAGTTGATAGTTGATAGTTGATAGTTGATATCCACTACCCTTTATTTCCTACACCCCACACCTTACACCCTACAACCTATACCCTAATTAATGGCTTCCGAAAACTACCTCAATCACCCTACCTTTGGATTGCTCTACCGCATTTGTGTCGTTGAGGAAAACCAAGAACTATTTACCACGCTCTACGCACAGCGGATTTTCTTTCTAGTCACCAACAATTCCAGCGGATTGTCATTTCAACCAGTGACTCGTGCTGACGCTCGTCTCACCATTGATACCCGCATCCTAGTACTCAGACGCAACGGTCAAGTATCAGAATACCAGCAACTCCAATCAATGATGCAACAAAATTTTCCAGGATAACAATCCCCTATTCCCTATTCCCTATTCCCTATTCCCTATTCCCTATTCCCTATTCCCTATTCCCTATTCCCTATTCCCTATTCCCTATTCCCTATTCCCTATTCCCTAGAATGTCCATCGCCGCTAACATTGAAACTATTCGCCAAAATTTACCAGCTTCGGTAAAATTGGTGGCGGTAAGTAAACAAGCCTCTGTCGCTCAGATGCGTGAGGCTTATGCTGTGGGGATTCGCGACTTTGGTGAGAGTCGGATTCAGGATACGCAGACAAAACAACAAGAATTAACCGACTTACCAGATCTATGTTGGCATCTCATCGGACACTTGCAGGGAAATAAAGTCCGCAAAGCCTTGGAGCTATTTGACTGGATTCATTCTGTCGATAGTCTTCGATTACTCCAACAGATCGATCGAGTCGCCACAGAATTAGATATTAGTCCGAATATCTGTCTTCAAGTTAAAATACTACCCGATCCTGATAAATATGGATGGACGATTCCAGAGCTATTCACCGACTTACCAGCGATTAACCAGTGTCAACAACTCAACATTGTTGGCTTAATGGCAATTCCACCGCTCGGTTTAACCAGTATTCAAACAACACAACTTTTTGAGCAAGCACGGGATCTCTGTCATCAAATCAACCAGCAGCCAGCATCTAGTCTCCAGCTATCAGAGCTATCAATGGGGATGTCAGGCGATTATCTCCCCGCCATCGCCGCTGGAGCCACAATGATTCGCCCTGGGAGTATCATTTTTCGGGATGCCTGATAAGAGCGGCGATTTCAGTCCCTGTTTCAGGCAAATTAAAATGTTGTCAGTACATAGCAACTAATGGTACCAACGCGTAAAGATTGAAAAAAATCTATTTTCGAGGTATTTGCTTAAGCAGTCTGAATTAAATCTGTTTATTTAGGTAACGGTTGTTGCTTTTTGACTATGATGCTGATGCTATGTTAATTCTGCAACCCAGCCCTAGCAAGTAAGCCAATTCTTGCAGGTAAAATTTTAGACGTGCTTAGGTGCAATAATAATCTGCAATGTATCACAAAATAGTGGTAAATTATTGTAATCAGCATTTTATACTAGGCGGTTCGCACCAGTATTTCCTTAGCAAATAGCCAGTAAAACAAACTATGGTGGAAAATTTCCAGACTAAATTGCGCCATTATGCGTAGAATATTGAAAGCAAAAATAAATATTAGGAAATGTTATTTTCAAGTAAATTGAGCAATGCTAGTGTACTAAGGGAACTCGAACTAATTCAGTTTCGTCATTTTACACGACATAGAGCTTATGTATTAGTGCTAAGGCAACAACTTACAAGTTGCTGTACTTGCCGCTCTAAAATAACATTTCAAGCATAATTGGGCAGCATTTGACGACAGTAAGGCATCTATACCACAGGGCGCAGGAGTAGTTTTAATATGGCAGTTTTAGATAAAATCACACGTTTCTTCGGGTTGAGTGAGGAAGAGTACTATGAGTACGACGAAACGGATGACGAGGCTTATAGCGGACAGTATCAACAACCCGAAGCTTCACTGCCTCAACCAGTAGAAGAAGAACGTCGGAGTACCAATCGGGCAAAGGGAGAAACACGCAATGCCAGCAAACTTAGTAATGTTGTGGGGATGCCGGGGATTATGAACGGAGTGTCGGAAATGATCTTAATCGAACCCCGTTCTTTTGAAGAGATGCCCCAAGTAATTGACGCGCTTCGTTCTAGAAAATCAGTGATCCTGAATATGACATTGATCCGTCAGGAAGAAGCCCAAAGATCGGTGGATTTTGTCGCTGGTGGTACTTACGCGATCGATGGTCACTACGAACGGATTGGTGATAAT
>JANYDE010000126.1 GCA_025359915.1 Chamaesiphon sp. 336R_metabinner_41
CTTATCAAATCGGCAAGAAAGTAGCTAAGGACTTTAAAGAAACAATGGAAATTTGCTTTGATGATTTCCTCCCCCAGTGGAACTACACAGCGAAACCACAATTACATCAAGAATTGTAAGTTATTTAATCCTCATTCCTAAGTCTAGTCTGCCAAAATGAATACTTATTGCTTACTCTGGGAAAATGTTCGATCGTGTTTGAGAGCGATCGCCAAACACGATCGGTAGATTGTCATCTGTATTGTAGTCTGACAGATTTTAGTAGTTCAGCATGACATAAAGTTATTGTGTACCCATATTCACTTGACAATTGTCTTCAACCCCAGTAAATTTTGAAGGAGTAGTTAAACTTTGCACACAAAATAACTTAAAAAGTTCACCCCTGCGTTCAAATTTTGATTAAAAAGTTTTTGTTCTATTGGTTTAGATTGCTTGATTTTAAGGCATTCTGCTCTATTCGATCGCCTAAACTCATCTCTACACTTGACAGCCTGTCTATGAAAAACCTTTTTTTATAGACAGGCTTGCTTAAGCAAAATTGAGAAAATAGCCGAAACTTTCAACTACACCAATCAGATATTGCATAGAAACTGCATGTTGAACAGGCTCTGTGAAATGTTTGGATATCTTGGCGCAAAGCTTTGCGATGTAAGGCTCCGCAACTGCCTTGTTCCGATCGGAATGAGCGAGCTATCATATGTCTGAAAATATTATATATCAAGAAAATAATTATGTTGAAAATTGACAAAGTCGAATTAAGAGGGAATCAGTTGATTACAACTTCTGCGATTCCAGCCGGAACGGCTTTCTACAAAATTAGTGACTATCGTTTGGTCTCTGAACCCACCTACCAAACTATTCAAGTTGAAGCAGGTGTGCATCTTGAAGAGCAGTATTTGATTTATACCAATCACTCTTGCGATCCGAATATTGTGCTTGATATGACTGCTCTAGAATGTCGTGCTTTACGTGACATTGAAGCAGGGGAAGAATTGAGTTTTTTCTACCCAAGTACGGAGTGGACGATGTGTCAGCCCTTTACTTGTAACTGTGGGTCAACAAACTGTATTGAGACTGTCAAGGGTGCCAAGTATTTGTCTTTGGAAGTTCTCAGCAAACAATTTATCAATCAACATATTCGTCTCCAAACATTACAATGCTTGGAAGAAAAAGTGTTGGGTCACACGGTTCCGCAAGCTGCTCATTAATCGATATTACGCTTTCCCTGTTACTCTCAATTAATCAGTGAATTACTGATCTCATTCAAACTACATCTACTCATATCTACTCAGAAGAAATAGTAATTTATGGTAAGCGTCCTCAATCGCACTTCTAATCTTGTCTCTATCACGCAGCCTGAAATTTGTCAGGTAGTGGATGCTCACTGCACTCAGGCACAATTCCAACAAGTGCTAGAGCAAGCTGCCACCAGTGGCGATGCCTTGCTACGTGTGATGGGGCGATTTTTTCAATATTCAGCAGCCTTTGGCCCAGGTCCGGCAGCTCTGGCTGCTCAAATCTCTGCCCGCAAAGATTTATTTAACACGCGGGGTGAAGTTGGCATTTTTGCTGACCAAAGCGTCGAAGTTGGGGCGGGGATCTTCTTTGGGGTAATCGATGAATTTGGCGATCGCGAATTGCCACAACCTTTCACTCACCGCGCTCTGGCTTTGGCAATGCTCAAAGGCATGGCTCTGTTCTTTGGGACAGATCTACAGCGTCTGAGCGACGATATTTATCACCATGTCGGCACCCAAGAAAATTGCCGTCGCGTTTCCCAAGGTTATGGCGTGAATGGGCTAATGGACGAAGCCGCCTTGTTCCGGGGCATTGGGTTCCATTTGGGTACAGAAGTGCTGGGTGAAGCCGAAAATCTAGTGTTAGAAAAGGTTTTCAAGACCAAACTTCCCGATGTGATCGACTTCTTAAACCAGACTGATGTCGAGTTGAATGGACATCGCGTTCCGACAAACATTTGGGTTCAGCGACACATTGTTGCAGAAGCCGAGCATTTTGATGCAGGGATTCTGGGCGCAAATAACGCTCTGCTGTATTATTCTGGCAATGCCGATCTGCAACAGGTCAAAGAATGGATGTTGGAAGGCGTGAAGAACGTCGCGATCGTCCAGACTGATATGATGGCAGCTATCCTGGACAATTAGGTCGATCTTGCCTAAATAACCCTGACCAAATTCATTAGTTTTAATATGCAATATCCCCGACTTCTTAAAGAAGTCGGGGATATATTTTAAGCAACTAGTGACTTGAAATAAAATCTCCAATGTTAGTTATTTGTTGCGATAAACTATCACAGGTACTCGCTTATAAGCAGGTGTACCAGATCGCGGTTCAATTCTGGCCTTAAAAATCACATTCACTTCTGGATAGAACATCAACGCCGCACCTTCCCTTACTGCACCGTAGATGATTTCTACGTTATCTAATTTACCTGCATCGCCTTTTACTGTCACCAGATCGTGTGCAGATAAACCAATTTTTTCAGCATCGATCCGGTTGACTAAAATACAGTTACGATGAGGCATTCCCCGATAATGATCGCCAACTTTATAGACAACTGTATTGTGTTGGGAGTAGCTGCGTCCGGTCATTAGGGCGAGTACTAGACTCTTGACGGATCGAGAATCGATCCCAAATTCTTCAGCTTCTGGTAAGGTAAGTTGCGGGAGGGGTGTAGCAAACATTTGGGCTTTGCCGGACGGTGTTTTGAAATGAGGTGTAGTGACAATCCGTCCAGAAATAGTAAACTCTTCTTTAGTATTGTCGATCGTAGCGATTTTTTCGTAACCTGGAATCGTTGTCGCGATTAATTGTCGGACATAGTAAGGATCTTGCAATTTCCGCCATTGAATCGGCGTTTCACCTAGTAAATTATGTGCCAGCTTGGTAATAAATTCGACCTCGGCAACCAAATTGGCACCCTTTAAATGAGTTTCACCTTCATCATTGAGCCGGACAAAGTTATTTCCCGATTCCGTCGTAGTTTTGTACGGATGCTCGAACCGATTCAATACTGGAATAATAATCGTGTTAGTTTTTGCTAATCCATGAAAGTGTCCGATATTCGGTTTTGTAGCTAGATAAATAATCGTATCAATGTTCCCTAAAGCTCGTTTTGCCTGAGCAGAATTAGGATTAGCCCCATAAATATTACCGCCGACACAGAGCAGACTATCTACCTTCCCTGCTTCGGCTGCTTCAATTAGATCGCAGGTGTGATAGCCCTTGGGTAGTGTCAGAGGTCGCCCTAATAGCCGCTCTAAGGCTTGTTTAATCTCGGCTTTGAGTTTCACCGTCACGCCCATCGAACCAAAGCCCTGGACGTTGGAATGACCCCGTACAGGCATCACTCCGGCTCCCATTTTGCCAACATTACCGCTGATTAGAGCGGTGTTAGCGATACTGTAGACGTTATCTACGCCGTTAGCCTGTTGAGTAATCCCCATCGCCCAGCCGAATACTACCCGTTTGGACGTACCGATGATGACAGCGGCGATTTCGATTTCGGCGCGGGAGACTCCGCAGGTGGTGGTAATAGTTTCCCAGTCAGTTGTTTGAGCTTGCTCTAGGATAGCTTCCCAGCCTTGGGTGTGTGCTTGGAGGAAGTCTCGATCGATTCTACCCTGTCCCATTAGTGCTTTCTGAATCCCGACAAATAAGGCGACATCACTACCTGGAATCGGTTGTAGATATAGGGAAGCAATATCCGAGCCAGGAACTAGAGATTTGACGGGAAATGCAGGGGAGCCAAATTTAACTAACCCAATTTCCATCACGGGATTGATGACGATGACTTTGCCACCTTTGTCGCGGATCTTAATCAACTCATTCATCAAACGCGGATGATTGGAAGGCGAATTTGACCCCGCCAATACCACACAGTCCGCCTCCTTCAAGCTCTCCAGACTGACGATCGAAGTATTAGTCCCAAACATCTCATTCAGGGCTACCGTCGAAGGTGCATGACACAAATCCGAGCAATCTGCCAGATTATTAGAACCGAGCGTCCGCATCATCAATTGCAGCAAAAATGCAGCTTCATTAGAACCACGCCCAGAACTATAGGAAGCGATTCGCTCTGGATCTTTTTGAAATGCAGTAGTCGCGATCTCGTAAATCTCATCCCAAGAAATTCGCTCGTAGTGAGAACTACCCGATCGCAAAATCACCGGAAAACTCAATCTACCTAATTTATCAGCTTCCAGCGAAGATAATTGTTGCAGTCTCGCAATTGGATTTGCATCGAAAAAATGTGTCGATACTCCTGGCTGAATTTCCGCAGAAATCGCCTCCACACTTTTCATGCAACGCTGGAGTTTTTCACCTGTTTCATTGCTAAATCCACCCTTTTGTCCGCCCGTTCCCCAGGAGCAAGATAGACAAGCACTCTTATGGAGCAGTGTTTTCCACAGCTTCGATCCTTGGGGCGATAGTGTTTTCTGTGCCCAATATTCAATGATGTGCGTTCCCCCACCAATTTCAGGGGTGTCTTCATTTGTTTCTTGAAAAGGTGGCTTGTGCGGGGAGTTAGTTTCCATGCGAGCGAATAATTGAGGATAAATTATTTTACATTAGCGATCTCAAATGAATAAATATCATGCCTTATATAGACAAGTCGGTTTGAGTTGATGCGTAGTCCTGATACCCCACCCCAGCCCTCCCCTTGTAAAGGGGAGGGAGTAAAGCCCCCCCTTTACAAGGGGGAGTTGGGGGGGGAAGCCCGCCGAAAACGGAGTCTAGCCGACTTGTGTATACACGGTAGCTTTTTAAGGGGGGCTAGGGGGATCTCTAGGGTTTTCGCTTTTCAATGTATCCACCGCTCATCTACTAGTGATGATTACCTAGATCTGGGACGAGCCGTTTCGCTTCATCTTTGATTTCCTCTTTCATGGTGGCGCAAATCTCAGTCAAAGTCTTTGGTTTGTTAACACTACCTTGATGACCTTCAAAAATTTGCTGGGCTTCATCTTTAATTTCCGCTTTCATCTCCGAGCACTTCTCAGTTAAAATCTCGGACTTTTCAGTAGATTCAACCGCAATCGGCTGAGGATTTTTCGTTACGGAATTTTCATTGTCCATAGCATTTTCTGTGCAATTCAACACAAAGTTAAACTACATATATTGTAAGGTGTTTTTTCGCTCGGATCATCTATCAAATTGAATACTTAAATTTTATCGATCGTCTGATTTGTCACGCCTTACCGCCGATCGATCGGCGGTAAGGCGAACGAATCTCACCGTCTTTGTAACTCATCGTCGATCCCTGCTGTTTGGCTAAAACTAACGCACTACACGTCGCGATAGACAGGCGTATCATCACGATGTGTAGTGCGACGGTCTTCTTCCTTGGTGGCTATCCGATTGGTGTGGTAATTGCGCCGATTATGCTGATTGAGGATTGGCAATTGCACTATACTCAATTTAGTTCCATTATTGTGCCCTCTCTATTGCCAAATATCTCGATCGATTTCATGGGTACCCTTGGATCTCTGTTTTTACTAGTCTTTGTGTATTGGTACAAGATGTGAGTAAGTGCATCTGTCAATAGGAAGAGATTGCACTTGGAAAACGATCTCTAAAAATCTATCCGTTGGGTGATTTATTTACTAGGTAGTTTCAATTATAACTAGAGGGTGCAAACCCTGATGAGATTTGACACCACAATCAAAGATTTTTGAGTAAGTATTCGGGATGCAGAATCAATTCTAATTTTTGGGCCAGGTGAAGCAAAGGGCGAACTAAAAGAACGGCTCGAAAAAAACAACCTCGGCGGACATATTGTCGATATTGAAACAGTTGACAAAATGACGAATCCGCAGATTGCTGCGAAGGTTCGACAGTATTTTGCTAAGGAGCATTCACCAACAAATTAGAGGATTATTGTGGTTCCTTCAGTAGATCTCAATTCTGTGGCTGGCTTATCTGAGCCAGACGCAATCGCAAACCTCAAACGCGACGGCTATAATGAATTGCCATCAAGTCGATCGCGTGGTCTTTTATCATTAGTTTGGGACAGTTTTCAAGATCCGATCTTTCTGCTGCTCGTCGGTGGTGGTATTATTTATTGGATTTTAGGCGACCTTCAGGAAGCCTTGATTTTACTAGGTTTTGTCGTCTTTCTGACCGCAATTAGTCTCTACCAAGAAGGTAAAACCGAACATGCTCTAGAAGCCCTGCGCGATCTTTCTAGTCCTCGTGCTTTGGTAATTCGAGATGGACAACGCAAGCGGATTGCGGGGCGAGAAGTGGTGCGGGATGATATCTTAATGCTAGCAGAAGGAGATCGAGTCCCTGCGGATGCGATCGTTCTATCTTGCACCAATCTTTCCACCGATGAGTCATTACTAACTGGGGAATCTTTACCAGTTCGTAAAATTGCGGCTGTGGGTAATGTTGAAATGGCGCGTCCTGGGGGCGATGAGTTGCCGTTTGTATACTCTGGAACATTGGTGGTGCAGGGACAGGGGATAGTAAGGGTTCGATCGATCGGTTCTCAGACGGAGATGGGCAAGATTGGCAACGCTTTACAAAAAGTGCAGCCAGAAGTCACTCCCTTACAACGAGAAATGAATCGGTTGGTGAGTCGCTTATTTGGGATTGCGCTAGCATTATGTGTGGCAATTGTCATCATTTATGGAGCCACGACTGGAGATTGGCTTAAAGGAGTTCTCGCCGGAATTACGTTAGCGATGGCAATTTTGCCGAATGAATTTCCCGTCGTTGTGACGATCTTTTTGGCTTTGGGAGCTTGGCGGATCTCACAACATCATGTTTTGGCACGTCGTACTTCTGCTGTTGAAACCGTTGGTTCGGCGACTGTTTTATGTGTAGATAAAACGGGGACGCTAACCCTAAATCAGATGGCTGTGCAACAGTTATTCGCCTACAACCATGCCGAAAATCCTCAGCCTTACGATTTAGCATTACATTCATCAGAGCCACTGCCTGAATCTGTTCATCCATTAGTCGAGTTCTGTATTCTAGCAAGTCAACGCGATCCTTTCGATCCGATGGAGAAGGCGTTTAAGGAATTGGGCGTTGGCGTAGCCTCTCCTTTGGAGAATCGCATGAGTGAAACCGAACTCCAGCAGCGAATTGAAAATACAAATATCTTTGCCCGTGCCGTTCCTGAACAAAAATTGCGGATCGTGAATGCTCTCAAGGATAAGGGTGAAGTCGTCGCGATGACTGGCGATGGTGTGAATGATGCTCCAGCCCTTAAAGCTGCCCAAATCGGGATTGCGATGGGGCAACGGGGGACAGATGTGGCGCGGGAATCGGCGGCGTTAGTGTTGTTGGATGATGATTTTTCATCGATCGTGCAAGCAGTCAAATTAGGGCGACGAATTTTTGATAATCTCCGCAAGGCGATGTCTTATTTACTGGCAATTCATATTCCAATTGCTGGGATATCTTTGATTCCAGTTTTATTTAAGTTGCCATTAGTATTACTGCCGATTTATGTTGCTTTCCTCCATCTAATTATCGATCCGGCTTGTTCGATCGTTTTAGAAGCGGAACCTGCTGAGGCAAATGTGATGCAACGTCCGCCCCGCAATCCTAAAGAACCACTATTTGGTAGAAAAACTGTGGGTTTAGCATTATTGCAAGGAAGCGGGATTTTAGTAATTATCCTGGCAATATTTATCATCGCCCTAAATCGCGGACAAGGCGAACTCGATGCTCGTGCGCTAACATTTACAACGTTAATTTTAGCAAGTTTGGGATTGATTATTAGCGAAAGTTCAACTTCGCACCTTAGTTTGAAAATATTGAAATCTCCCAATCCGACGCTATGGTGGACGATTGGCGGGGGAATATTTTTTCTGGCGATCGTGTTGTATGTTCCATTTTTGCGGGACTTGTTTAGCTTTTCCTTTTTACATTCGATCGATCTAGCAATTTGTTTCGGAGGTGGCGTGATCTGTTTACTCTGGTTTGAATTATTAAAGCAAACTACAATGGCAAATATCAGTGGCAATTAAGCACCGAATCGATTGCGCGCCAAACTAACCGATGGGCGGCAAACTATTAATCCCAAAAACTATTATTCAAAAGAGCTTGAAGGCTTACCAGATCCGGTACAGCGATATTTTCATGTTGTGCTAAAGGATGGACAACCGATCGTGGCGGCGGTCAATCTTACTCAGCGGGGACTATTCAATTACAATCAAACTGTAGGGGCGCGGTCTTTTGCCCGCCCTGGATCTGCGCTAATTACTAATATTTTTATACTGTCTTGTCTCGCTCAATCTGGAGGGAACCTCCAGAGCGCGTTGGCGGAGCCTCTCCGACAGGAGAAACCGCTGGGGCAAGATGTGAGTGTAGCGTAGCACGGTTTCTAGACTCCCTGTTTCTTTGGAAATTGAGGTAGATCGATTTTAGCTTTTTTCAAATTTGTCAGATCGCGATTGAGGGTTGGTGCGGGCCAATTTGGGAGCGGATCGTTAGCGGGAGTACTTTCTTTGTCGGCTATTTCTGCGGATGGCGGGATGAGACTGGGGATATCCTCAAAGTTAGAACGGCGAAGATTGTTATTGGCTATTTCTTCGCGCCAGGTTCTGAGTGTAGATGGTTTTGTTGGGGATGAGATTGTGTTGGTTGGAGTTTGTGGCGGAGATGGAATCCAGCGCGGAATTTCTCTGTGAGGTGTCTGGAGTAACGATTTAGGTGATAAGTCAGATTCAGAGATAGCGTCTGTTAGAACGGATTTATCAGCAGGATGTGGGTGATTTGTTGCAATTGTTGGCGGTAGCCGCTCATTGGAGAATCGATCTTCGGCCGTTTCTGGAGCTAAAATGTCTGCAATGACTGGATCTAGATCGAACGGTTTGCCGTCTGCGTCGGCAGTCGAATCTGGATCTATTCCAGTGGTGGTTTGGAGTTGGAGACGACGATGGAGTTCGACGATGACTTGTTCGGCTTTGACGAGTTTTTTGGATTGTTGTTGATACTTATCGGTGAGTTCGTCGTGTTCGGCTTCTATTTGGGGGACGACAGTTTGAACTATTTCGAGCTGTTGCGAAAGGGTTTCAATGAGAGTTTGTTGGCGTTGTCCGATTTGATGGGATGTTTCTAGTTGTTGGAATAATCCACCGAGCCTCTCGTGAGCGATTCTTAGTTCGTCTTGTTGTTGCAAGATGGTGATTTCATGGCTTTGATTTTCTTCTTTGCGAGTATGCAAGGATTGTTTGGTAGATGCCAAGGCTTGTTCTAATCTGGCAATTTCTTCGACTAGTTGACGATTGATTTGTCTGAGGTTGCTGACTACTGTCAACCAGTCGGTGCGATCTGGTTCTGATTCTACTGTCGTATAAATAGTTTCGATCTTTTGAGCGGTTGTCGCTTGACTCTCGTTCCGCTGTTGTTGTCGCTCGTAATGTGCAGCGGCAGCGTTATAGGCATTTGGCTGGGGTTCGGGGGATGTCATGGGAAAGGGGAAAGGGGAAAGGGGGAAGGGGGAAGGGGGAAGGGGGAAGGGGAAAGGGGGAAGGGGAAAGGGTAAAGGGGGAAGGGGAAAGGGGGAAGGGGAAAGGGGAAAGGGTAAAGGGTAAAGGGGAGTGAAGTAATTATTCCTAAACCCTAAACCCTAAACCCTAAACCCTAAACCCTAATCCCTAAACCCTAATCCCTAATCCCTAATCCCTAATCCCTAAACCCTAATCCCTAATCCCTAAACCACTATTCTACTAATTGCCTGAGCTAGTAAGTCTTTGTGTGCGAGGGAATTTTGATGTAGAGTTTGGATTGCTTCATTACTTAGAGACGATCCTGTTTCGAGGTG
>JANYDE010000127.1 GCA_025359915.1 Chamaesiphon sp. 336R_metabinner_41
CTTATCAAATCGGCAAGAAAGTAGCTAAGGACTTTAAAGAAACAATGGAAATTTGCTTTGATGATTTCCTCCCCCAGTGGAACTACACAGCGAAACCACAATTACATCAAGAATTGTAAGTTATTTAATCCTCATTCCTAAAGAGCTTGAGCGTCATTTCAATACCTTCTTCGATCGATATACGAACTCTCTCGATACTCCAACCGATAAAATGAGTGTCTGGATTTCTGGCTTCTTTGGTTCGGGGAAATCTCACTTTCTCAAAATATTATCTTATCTGCTGGCGAATATCTCAATTGATCGACAACAAGCGATCGATTTCTTTGATGAGAAAAGAGTCCCTGATGCCTTGCTCCGCACTAGTATGGCACGGGCGGTAACAGGTTCGACGGATGTAATCTTGTTTAATATCGACTCAAAAGCCGAGGCGAATAGCAAAAATCAGCGCGATAGTATCGTGCGGGTATTCCAGAAAGTATTTGATGACTATTTGGGGTATTTTGGCTCTGTACCTGCGATCGCCCAGTTCGAGCGTACTCTTGACCAAAAAGGACAGTACCAGACCTTTAAACAGGCTTTTGCAGGGGCTAGCGGTTCGACTTGGGAGGAGCATCGAGATGCTTGGTTGTTCCATCAGGAAGAGATTAGTAGAGCATTAGCAGTCAGTACAGGGATGGGTGTAGAGGCGGCTAATCGTTTGGTAGAAGCGATCGACCAAAATTATACTAACAGTGTTGAAAAGTTTGCTCAGACGGTGCGCCAGTACCTCGACAGCAAGGGTGCAAAGCATCGATTGTTATTCATGGTAGATGAGGTGGGACAGTATATCGGCGAGAGTCCCGATTTGATGCTAAATCTCCAAACTGTGGTGGAGGATTTGGGGATTCATTGCGGGGGGAAAGCTTGGGTAATTGTCACTTCTCAAGAGGCGATGGATGAAATTACCAAGAACCGAATTAGAGGGAATGATTTCTCGAAGATTGTCGGGCGTTTTTACAAGCCGCTGAGTTTATCTTCAGCTAATACTGATGAGGTGATTAAGTTACGGTTATTAGATAAGACAGCAGCGGCGCGGGCTGCTTTAGAAGTTCAATATCACGAGAAGCAAGCTATTCTCAAAAATCAGATTAACTTTAGTGCCGACTGTGCCGATTTACCAGGGTATCAGGATGCGAATGATTTTCAGTCAGCGTATCCATTTGTACCTTATCAATTTAACTTGCTTCAGGCGGTATTTACCCAAATTCGGGTAATGGGTTCGGCGGGTAAGCATTTGGCATCTGGGGAACGATCGCTATTAGATGCGTTTCAAATTGCGGCGCATACTGTAGCGGATAAACAGATCGGTACGCTAGTTCCATTCCATACTTTCTATTTAGCGATCGAGGGTTTTCTAGATAGTTCTATTAGTCAGGCGATTAATCAAGCCAAGCAGAATTCACAGTTACAAGATTTTGATGTCGAGTTGCTGAAGCTCTTGTTTATGATCAAATATGTTGATGTTAATAAAATTCGCCCCAACCCCGATAATCTGACAACGCTTTGCCTGACTAATATCGACCAAGATCGCTTGGCACTGAAAGCGGATATTCAGGAGTCATTGCAACGGCTAGAGCGTCAAACTTTGATTCAACGAACGGGTGATGAGTATAGCTTCTTAACTCATGAAGAGCAAGATATCGGGCGAGAAATCAAGAATATTGATGTCGATCCAGGTGAGGTGACTACTGAATTTCAGGCGATGGTCTGGGAGTCAATCTTTACAGATAAAAAGTTAAAATATGATTCGCGACATCAATATGATTTCAATCGAAAATTAGATCATCAGGCTAAAGGAATTCAAACAAATGATTTTGGAATTCATATTGTCACGCCCTATGCCGATCGATATAAAACGTTGCAGGTAGATATCCAGTGCTTTGCAGAAACGGCTGGTGGGCAAGAAGTATTAGTCAGGTTGCCAGACGATCCTCATTTGTTAGAAGAAGTTAATGAATTAGTCAAAACAGCTAAATATATTCGTCGCAAACATAGCGGAAATTTAACTGCCAGTATTCGGAAGATTTTAGATGGCAGGGCAGAAGAAAATAGTAAGCGGAAGGAACGGATCGAACAGACACTCCGCCGCTTAATTAGTGAAGCCGATCTATTTGCAGTTGGGAGTAAAATTCAAGTCAGCAGTCGGGATGTGCGATCGGTATTAACCGATGGATTGACTGCGCTAATTGATAATGTTTATACCAAATTAAATTATGTCGCCAGTGGGTTTAATACTGAAGCGGAAGTTACTCAGGCTCTGACGCGCAATTTTGAAGCGATTAACACTGATGGTGAGTATCCAAATGCCCCAGCGCATACTGAAATGGTGTCATGGTTGGCGGATGAAGCTCGATCGCATAAGCGGGTGAGTATTCGCAGTTTAACTGACAAATTCCTCAAACGACCGTTTGGCTGGTCGGAATTCGATACCTTGGGCGTGTTGGCAGAATTAGTCAATCTGGGTAAGGTGGAACTCCGCAAGGCACAGACGACAGTCAATCCCAAGGAATCGGGGTTGGTGGTGAAACTACGATCGAAATCGGGAGTAGATGAATATCTAGTCAGGTTGTGTAATGAGGTCGATCCGGCTAGTTTACGGGTGGCGAGAGACTTGGCGCGGGATCTGCTGGAGGGGACACCGCCGAGCGATACTGTGAAGCTGTATGAGGCATATCAAGCGGCTTTGAAGACTAGTTGCGATCGATTGCAAGCTTGGATCGATCGATCGAAATCCGAACAGTTGCCATTTGGCGATCTGATGGCGCAACATGCGACACTATTACAAAATCTGGCGGCGCAAGATGATGCGGCGGCTTTCTTTGGGGCAATTCGGAGCCAGCGGGAGGAGTTAGAAGAGTATATAGAAGATGCTCAAAAAATTCAGTCTTTTTTCGAGAGTCAGTTAACGACGTTTCTCAAGGCTAGAGCGGATCTGAAGCTGCTAGAGTCGGAACTATGCCATCTAAATGAACCAGACGCGATCGCCAAAATAGCGCAGGTACGGCAGATCTTAGCTATGCCCGATCCTACTGCCCAAGTTCCTCAATTAGGACAGCTATTACAGCCAGTACAGGCACTAGTACGGGAGCGATTACAAGCCCAACGAGATCGAGTGGCGGCGACAGGGGTAAGGGTGCGGGATAAAGTGGGACAATATGCGATCGATGCCCATCCAGAAGTCGCAGCACAGTTAGATCTAACCCAATTGACTCAACCGATCGATCGAGTAAATATCGCCCTAGAACAGGCTCAGACGATCGATTCGGCGATCGCCAGGGAACGCGACCTCGAACGGCTAGAGCAGCAGTTAATGGCGCAGGTAGACACCGCAGCGGCGACGTTATTAGCACAGCAGCAGCTTACTGGGGCTGAGGTGACAGTGACTAAACCGATGGTAACGGTGCGGCTGGCTCAGGTTGCGGGTAAGTCGATTTTAGAATCCTCCCAGGATGTGGATGAATATCTAGAGCGGGTTAAACTGGCGATCGTGGCTGAGATCGATCGAGGTAAACGAGTAAGGTTGGAATAGATAATGCAAGAATCCTTTTCTAATTCAGCGGGTAGGCATTTACAGGATGCTCGCATCCTTTTAGCAGAGCAACGGTGGGACAACGCCGTTTATCTAGCAGGTTACGTCGTAGAATGTTCGTTTAAAGTATTTGTAGAACAGCACTTTAAGCACGATCTCGGTGCAGTTAAAAAATATGGGCACGATCTTACCGAACTTGATGGTAGGGCAATGGAACGCTTGCGGGTGCTCTATCCTATTCTCGATCGACAACTCCCTGCTGCGCGAATAATCGGTACTGTGCTAGCTCAGTCTCACCCAGAGCGGAGATACGCCAAATCTGGATTGTGGACTGAATCTGAAGCAACATTAGCTGTTCGACGTGCCGCAGAAATTTATCGCGAAATAATTCCGATGTTAGTGCTAAATGGTTTGATTTCCAGCCAGGATATTTAAGAAATGACGATTGGTTTTAGTGAAACATTTAATAAGGTGCGGGAATGCTTTCAGGAACAAAGCATTATCGATTTACTCTTACCTAAACTTGCATCCATAACTATTATTCGTGATGTTAAGTACCTAGACGAAAATAATTACACAAATAAGTGATAAAATATGAATCAACTTTTTAAATCAGATATTCCCAAATAATACAAATGCTTTTTCTTCGGGAAATTAACCCACTCTCTTTTAAGCTACTGGAGCGAATTTA
>JANYDE010000133.1 GCA_025359915.1 Chamaesiphon sp. 336R_metabinner_41
TTCGCTCAGGAACAATCGATCGGCTTATCAAGGGCTGACAGCAGCTCAGATCGATCTCAGACCCCAGGTGCTCGATTTTGTCCTCAAGTGGCGCGATAGTTGCCGCGCTCATCCGTTGGCGACGATCTATATTGTCCCTTAAGCAAAATGCAAATTCTCGATTTTGCATGTCAAATTTTGCTCGATCGCTGTAGGTCGCACTGTGCGAAGCTACGGGGTGATTACAATACTGCGTACAAAAGCCAGCAATTTTCTGTTGAAATCTAACGAAATCAGCAAAAATCCCTATGCCGCTCACTGAGCGGCATAGGGATCGAAATATATCAGATCAGTTAATAGAATTTACGTGAACTACTACCCGCTCAGCGTAAGCGGCGGGTAGTAGTTCACATAATTAGATCGACTGCTCGATAGACTCTAGTTTTCCCTTTAATTTCGATCGAGACATTGATATCCTCAACAAGGCTAGCATTTTTCATGCTCCGTACAATCATAGCGATTATTGTATCGCTCCCCTTACCTTGCGCTTTAAACCAATCCATTTGCTCTGGAGTCAGATAAGCGTGGACTGACAGGCGTTGGGTATTGGGGTCACGAGGGGGTTTACCTACTGGTCTCTTACCCATCTGCATCTAATCCTAATGCTCCTGCTAATTCTGGGTTGCTTTCACGAGCGAGGTAAGTTGCTTGTTCGATCCAGTTATCTAAGTCCATTGCATACTCTAGCTCGTCGCTATCGATTTCAAAAACATCTGTTAAATCAACGACCGGAATTTCAAAAGTATAATCGTTGATCGCGACTTCTTTAGCAGCAACTAAGCGATGAGATCCAGTTAGCAACTGACCGCCATGTTGTACTAATGGCGCACCTTGCCAACCATTTTCTCTCATATTTTCAATTAAATTTTCGAGATGCGCTTGATCGCGGATTTCGTGGGGGGGAAATAATTCACAACCCGAAGCTCTAACTGTGTAAGTGCTATTTGCAATTATGTCTAACATTGTGTTCTCGTTTGCTCTACTCTTACAATATAACTCGTAAAATATTAGATGTCGAGTATTATTTTACGAGTTATACCTGACCGATTATCAGGAAAAAGACCGCTCTAGATGTTCTAGAGCGGTCTTTTGTTTGGGAGTTAGAATTACTCTTTAAAACGAACTACCACTGGATTTACCCAAGGTGTTCGAGAATCAGTAAATCTAAGGTGGACACCAATTGAGATTAAAGCGTCACTAATCTGGCGATTAGCAAAGTCCGATCTTTTATCGACACATATAATTTGCAAGCAACGCAATTTTATCATGTCTTTCTGAAGAGAAACTTCAGGTGAATCGGCATCGTTATTATCCAAAGATTTACAATAAAAACTATTTTGGTAAGAACTATTTCGGTCGTACATATCAATTACCTGTGAATTGTATTTGTCTGGGGGCTGCTGCTAGCTGATTGCGATCGATCTCTGCCTGAAATTCCGCCGCAGCTTTAATGTAAGTCGGATTCTCAGCATTTGATCGAAGCCTCTGGATCTTTTGGGGCACAGTGTCAAAATCAACTCGATCTTCAATATTTTCAGGCAGAGGACGATTCCAAATTTCATTCTCGATCGCAAATATTGAAAACAAGTGGAAGGAAATGTCACTGGACATAGATAACAGCCGCACATCCAAAGAACGATAATCTGCAATAATTACATCAAGCTCAAGTTCTGGCTCTGTTCCAATCCAAGAAAGCTCATCTTTAAGATTCCCAAGCAAAACAAGCTTACGTAGCGTCAATTCATCAAGACCATTGATGTTTAACGATTGTGGTATCGAATACGAGCCTGTTTTGCGAATGCTTGGGAGTACTTCACCAAACATCCACTTTTTAAACCTTTTCGCTACTGGTTTTCGCGAGACAGTTATCAGTTGGTAAAGTCCCTGCTCCTTTACCGTCAACATTTTCTGCTCTCCTCCAAGGGTATCAGTAGTAGTGATACCCTTTTCATCTTCATCAAAGTCAGAGAGGGCTTCAGAAGGATTACCAATCTCAAGAATCTTACAGAGATCTGCTGCAATCCACTCAGGATTTTCCCAAGTTCCCACAAGCCTTACATCTTGACCTTCAAACAAATGTATAATAAACATGTTGACCTTCCTACAGGTTAATCCTCATGGGGCTTTGAGTGTTTCAGCACTAATCCCGCGATGAGGTTTTAATATGTCTTTATTATATCATAATCATTATTTGTAACCTGATTATTTTGGCTGAGTTACTAATAATTTAGGTATGATTGAGAAAGTATATTACACGAATCCAAGTGAAAAGTTGTAAAAATATAGCGTGAAAATTCTACATTTATGCGACACTCAGAACTGTTGCTGTTTGCTGGTTCTGACTACTTACATTATTGGTGGCTATTTTAGAATAGTTACTTACATTATTAGTGGATAGTCACATTTCTAGTCGTCGTTTGGGAAAGTATTGGTGTCTACCACCGACGAGAATGTAGGCTTTACGTTGACCGGATAGATATTCGTTGATATGGGGGCTGGTGGCGATCGATAAGTTGGTTTCCGAGTCCAATCCATAGAAGCGGAGAATATGATTGCGGGTGCGGCGAATCAGGATGTGTGAGAGGAGATCGGGGAGGTTGCGATCGCCTTTTTCTACCATCTGAAAATACTGCTTGAGATCGGGTGGATCGATCGGGAGGTTGGTAATATCGGTTTGGTGAAATAGTTTGATTTGGTGATAGATATCCAACGCACTTTTATTGCGGGGTGTCGCGGTGAGAAAGCAGCAACGCTTGTCGCCAGCGGCTAGATATGCTTGCAAGACTTTATATCTTTGGGTGCCATAATTGCGAAGGTGATGGCTTTCATCGACTAATACAAAATCGCGGTGTTTATATTTTTCGTCTTCGAGTAATGTGCGTAAACCATGCTCATTATCGCTCTTGAGCATTCCCATCGAGAGTACCCGCGCATTGAGTTGATACTTTTCGTTGTATCGTTCTCACATCTCGATCAATGGTGGTGGACAGATAATCAGGGTACGAGCGCGTTCTTTTTGCTCCATCCGTTTGACGATTGCGGCTCCGATATAGCTTTTACCTAAGCCTACAACGTCGGAAACAAATGCCCCACCATAGTTTTCAATGTTTTTAAGCGCGTTTTCGACGGCTCTAGTTTGGAAATCGGCTAGTTGTTTACTGATGTCGTTGGGATCGATGATGATGTCTACTGGAGCGAGTTCTAACCTATCGCGTACCAGATGATAGAGGGCATTAGGTTTTGCAGGTACAGTTGGTTCCTGCCTTTCAAAAATAATGATTGCCTTTTCAAAAAAAAGTGGTATAGTAGGAGACTGTGGCGGCATAGCCAAGTGGTAAGGCAGAGGTCTGCAAAACCTCCATCCCCAGTTCGAATCTGGGTGCCGCCTTCAGCCAAAACCCTCGTCTATAAAGGACTGAGGGTTTTGTCATTTCAGTGCATGATAAACTAATGACACTAATTTAATCAAATTAGTGCCATTTAGTAAGTAGGATTTAAGCAGAGTGAAAGAAGCTAAAGATCCATATAAGAAGGTAGATACAGAGATTGATCGAGTTAATCGTAGCAAGCTAAAAGCAATGCCAGTGAGTCTCACCAGATCGGGCGGATCTTTGTATGCTCACATCTTGCACCAATGCATAGATACTAGAATTGAATCGAAATTAATTCTAACGCCAGCCCCTGAGAAGCCAGCAGATCTCGTTTACTCTCTATTTCTACTAGCAATAAGTTGACAGCGGTTTTGGGAAGTAGTTGCTG
>JANYDE010000146.1 GCA_025359915.1 Chamaesiphon sp. 336R_metabinner_41
CACTCAATATTCTCAATTGTGAGCATACTTTTAAGGGTAGTCTCAAGCAAAAATCTAAGCGTGCCGCCATGGATAATCGTTATATGCTTACTTTGTTAGCCTCCGCCTTCCCCGCATCCACAACTACTGCCTCGTTGTCAAGAGTGTTTGAGATGCGCTTACCCTGCAACTACTGCCTAGTTGTCAAGAGCGTTTGAGGTGCGCTTACCCTGGGCGACAACCACCCCAAATACTTAACTAATAATTTAAGATGACAACTATTTTAAACAGCGATAATGTCTTTGAATACTTAGAAAAATTAATTACTGCACCACCACAGATCGCTATAGCAGCCAAGTTGTAGAGATCTCCGCCAAAAATTTTAATCTGCTAATTAGCTTTGCTGATGGTCGAAATTTATTGGTCAAACAGGAACCGCACAATTGCCAGGGGCAGACAAATGGGGAATTTCAAGCAGCTTGGCGAATGCAAGAATTAGTCAATTTTTTTCCAGATTTTGGGGTGACTATTCGCGATCTCCTACCAGAATTACTATATTTCGATCCCGACTGCTCGATTCTTGTAGTTAAATATTTAGCCGACTACTGCGATCTTGAAGAATATTATACTAGAGAAAATCAATTCCCTGTCGAGATCGCTCACTCCCTCGGCAAACTCCTCGCAACTATTCACAGTCAAACATTTCAACAGATAGAATACCAGCATTTTCTAAGTAATACAGCAGCCCACTTACCTAGACATAGCCGCGAGAATTTAGCAGTTTCTGAGACAGCAATCAATATTATTCGCCGTCTCAACCGAGTCACACCTCGACAATTTGAAATTGTGCCTCAAGAGTGCTTGTTATTTTTCAAGCTTTATCAACGATTCCCTCGTTTATCCCAAGCAATTGCCGATCTCGGTGCTTCAATTACGCCTAGCTGCCTAGTCCACAACGACCTCAAAATCAATAATATTCTCCTCGATCTAAATTGGCAATTACCAGGATCGTCAATAGTGAGATCGATCGATTGGGAACGTGCTGATTGGGGAGATCCAGCTTTCGATCTCGGTTGCATTTTGGGTAGCTACTTAGAGATTTGGCTGGATGGATTAGTTATCAATCATGCGTTGAGTATTCATGAGTCATTACAATTAGCAGCTACCCCTCTAGAGCTGCTCCAGCCATCTTTATTTAGCCTCGTGCAATCTTATCTAGCTGGCTTCCCTGCCATTATCACCGCACGTCCAGATTATCTCGATCGAGTTGTTCAATTTGCTGGTTTGTCCCTGATCCACCGAGTCGAAATTATCATTCAGGGCTACCGGACTTTTGGCAATCAGGGCATTATCATGCTGGAAGTTGCCAAGCAATTACTCTGTACTCCCCACGCTACTATGAATACTTTATTTGGTCGTAATTTTACTCAGTTAATCAATAAATAATTAATCACTCGATCGAAATATAACAAATTGTCATAACACAGCAGCAAACGTCTCAACTTAATCGTAATATTATCAATATAATTGACGTTAACTTCTGTCAACTAATCCAGTCGGTCAATGCTAGTAATGGCTATTTTTATCTGGATTGGCAAGTAATCTCTAAAACAAAAATTGGTAAGTTAATCGTATTCAAAGATGGACTGCATTTACATGTCGATCGACAGCAACATTTAGTACAATTTTTATAATAAGTTAGTACTGAGTGGCGTAAATCCTAGTACTATTTCGGGAAAAGATCGGATCGAAAAGTGCGGTCTTAGGGTTTCCAGTGCTTCGCTTGGGTTCGTTCTATGATCGGGAAACAAAGGCGGGACAATACAGTGATACAGGCAAGTAGAGCACCTTCTCAAGACAGATGGGAGATGAAGAGATAGAACGTTGGCAATGATTGCTTTACTTATGTCGTCTAGTCATAGAATTGGCGATCCGATGCCAATTTATCTACCACCCAGTCTCATCTGACAATATTTAACTAAAATATTCAACTCTTTGGCTAAAATCAATATAATTATGTCTTTTGATTGACGCTAATTTGCGACCTCAAAGAGCTGAGAGAGGCAAATATTAATTCATTTGTATTGTCATTGACGTAAACAAGAGGATTGAACGTCACTAAAAAGCAGGTATTATCGATAGTATTTTGTCTTTTCAATCCAATTAAAAGGGTTGTAAATCAAATAACGATCGAGCATGATGGTATTCAAGAGCGATAGTTACAGTTTCTCGATTCGTCGGCAAGTATAACTTTCGCCACAATCAACTTTGTAATAATAGGAATGATTTGAATATGTCTTTTATCAAAATCTCCAATTTAACCGCTGCTGGTACTGACTTATTTGCAAGCGCAGAAAGTTTTCTTACCGAACTCGATTCAACCGATCTCACCCAAATTGTCGGTGGTGGTGGTCACGGCGGTGGCTGTCGCAAGAAAACAAGTTACAACAAATGTAGCTATAAAAAATCCACTTATAAAAAGCCTTGTCCCCCAGTGTATTGCCCTCCCCCAGTGTATTGCCCTCCCGTAGTGTATTGCCCTCCCGTAAATTGCCATCCTTGCTAGGATCTCCCAGCAACCAATTGCGAACCACCAGAACGGAAATTGCATTAATTGCTGACTGAAATGGTGCTGGAATGCAAGTAGTGTTGTTTAGGTGTTCAACGCGACTTCCTCCTCATTAGCCTAAAAATATAACCGCTGAGATGTTTGTTCTGCAAGCATCTCAGCGGTTTTTCAATATAGCGCAATGGTTGAAATCCCCATCCTAATAACGAACAACTACTCAAGGGCTGATACTCTTAAAAGTTACGTAGACAGTTGTCCCCACATCGACTTGACTCTCGATCGAGAGTTCGCCTTGATGACTATCAACGATCAATTTGACGATTGCGAGTCCCAAGCCAGAACCACTACTGACATCGGAAGGATTAGCTGTTCGAGCTGGATCGACGCGATAAAACCTGTCGAATAGATGTGGCAAGGCATCAGTGGGAATACCAATCCCAGTATCTTTGATTTGGACTTGCAGATATGATATGCTTTGGTGAGTTAGATGTTTTAATTTGATATTAATTTCCGACGGGTGTTTTCCCTGTGGTAACGTGTACTGAATCGCATTGGTGAGTAAATTGGTGAATAGTCGGACTAACCGATCCCAATCGCCATTAATACTAAATGTATCGTGCTCGAAAGGTAACGGATCGAGAATCTCTAATTTCAGCTTAATTCCCTTCGCTGCGGCGGCTAATTGTTGTTCCTCGATCGTTTCCATCAGCAATGCATCGAGGGGGATGATACACAACGGGGCAGTGACAATGCTACTATCCTGACGAGCAAGAAATAATAGATCATCAACCAATCGACCCAAGCGACGAGTCAAACGTTCGATCGTTTGCAGTTGTTGGCGTTGCAGCGGTTGCAGTGGTTCCTCACTGAGTGCGACTTGAACATTGGTCTGAATTGTGGCGATCGGATTGCGGAGTTCGTGAGACGCATCTGCGGTAAACTGTTTGAGCTGTTGATATGAAGCTTTGACAGGCTCGATCGCGATTCCCGATAGCAACCAACCGATCGCCGCGACACTAGCAATTACCAAAGAAGTGCCAATAGTCAGATCGACGAGCAATAACTCCGTCGGTTTAGTAACTTCAAACCAGGGATGACTGACTCTCAAAAACCCAACTAATACGCCACTTCTATTCACCGGAGCCGTAATCTGTCGCAGTATTCGTTGGCTTTGCCGCTCTAATGGAGAATCGTTCCGCACCCGCACCGTTTCACCATCGAGATTGAGCCACACCGGAAGATTCAACGGCTCTCTTAGGGTAGACCACAACAATTTTCCACTCAGGTCGAATAATTCTAAATCGATGCGATCGTCATCCAGTCGGTCTGAATCATCTTGGAAACTCGCCGCCACATTGATTTGAAACTTGCTGTCGCCGCTGTCCGTATAGATTCGATCGATCGAGATCGACCGACTCACAACTTCGACAACATGATTTAAAGTATCGTCAATCCGCTCGATTAAAGTGCCCCGGACATAGATATACATCCCGATCGCAAATACTAGCAAAACGATCGCGGTAACACTGGTATACCAAATAGCCAAACGGCGACGGGTGGTTTGGAACATGGGAGACTGGGGGACTGGGAGATGGGACGAGCGATTCGACAGTGCTGAGGTACAGGAAGAGAGTAAAATAGTGATCGTGTTTAGCTACCTTCATTAACTGCATCACAGAATGAACGATTTCAGCGATATCGACTGGGCACAATTGCATCAAATTTCCGAAGATGACCCAGAATTTGAATTAGAACTACTGACAATGTTGGCAGAAGACGTGAGAATTCACATTGCAGATTTGCGTCAAGCAGTAATCGATCGAGATATTGTCTCGATCGGACATGAAGCTCACTATATCAAAGGTGCCAGTGCAAATGTTGGCATTATTAGTATCACCGCCGCAGCTAAACAAATCGAACAACTCGCTCGCGAACAACTCTTTGTCGATATTGCGCCCATCGTCGAACAAATGGCGATCGATCTCACTCATCTCGAAACCTATTTAGCCACTAAAAATTAACTGAAACTAGTCCCCAATTCCCCCATATCCCATCTCTTGATCTACACCTATCCCCAACTCCATCCTGGCATTCTCGTCAAAAGATATAAACGATTTTTTGCAGACATCGAACTAGATACTGGCGAACTAATTACCGCACACTGTCCGAATACTGGTCCAATGACAGGAGTCTGTCAAATTGGTGCTCCCGTCCAAGTTTCCTTCCATGACAATCCCAAACGGAAACTAGCTTACACCTGGGAGATGATTCAGATCGATGATGTCTGGATCGGAATCAATACCGCACTACCGAATAAACTAATTAAAATCGCCCTAGAGCAAAATTTATTCCCAGAATTAGGAAACTATCAGACGATTCGATCGGAGGTGGTTTACGGGCAAGACAACCGCAGTAGAATAGACTTTTTACTCATGGATGGCGATCAGAAAATCTATATCGAGGTCAAGAATACCACTTGGTCGATTGACGATATCGCCGTTTTTCCCGATACCGAGACTACCAGAGGTCAAAAGCACCTGCGAGAACTAATCGATGTGATGCCAAGCAGTCGCGCCGTCATGCTCTATCTGATCAATCGTGGGGATAAAACCAAATTTGCTCCTGGCGACACGACAGATCCTGTTTACGGTCAACTGTTGCGAACAGCCGTAGCCAAAGGATTGGAAGTTCTACCCTGTCGGTTTGAGGTCAGTCCTGAAGGGGTGGAATATCTGGGGATGGCTGAGTTAGTTTTATCGTTGAAACCTGGCGGTTTTTAAAAAACAAACCGCTCAAACCTAGACAGTGTGGTGAAGAAATTGAGATATTACGCCTGTTAATGGTGCAGGAGCAGACATATCAGTAGGCAAGAAAATCCGCGCACTAGTAGCTACTAATGCAAACAGGAACACCATCAAAATCATCAACGGAGCAATATTTTGGCGTAAGAAGGTCATCGTCAGTTCCAGATAAATAAACAAAATTGGCACACTCCATCGAGTGTAACAAATATCAATTTAGGGATCTACTCGCCTTGTACTGAGATCGTCTGCCGACCATTTATAGCAACTGCCAAGGCGGTTAGGACATATCAGATCCCCGACTTCTCGGAGAAGTCGGGGATTTAGCTTCACAAACGTCCTAGCGTTCTTGGCGACTGCTATAACTGTCGATCGATCTAATCGAATCGTAATATAGCGATCCTAAACGACAAGACAGCACTGCCCCTACAAGCTAACTTTACTGCATGGAACTCAAATAGGATTGCTATAGGATAGCTATAGTTGACGTTCGCGCTAGAGTCGATCGATGATATTCAGAATTGAACCAAACTGTTACACAGTCTCCAGTGTAGCAATAGATACTTGTCTTTCGATCAAAATATATTAAAATAGATGTAGATGTCTGTAAAAATCTTGACTTTTTTGCACGAGTAAGTTGACAACTACAAGACCTTCTAGAGATTGAATTGAGGAAACCCCGTGACAAATCAAGTTAAGAAACAGTCGCCGCATCATGTCGTTATTGTTGGTGGCGGTTTTGGAGGACTTCATGCCGCGCTATCATTGGGCAAAGCACCTGTAAAAGTGACGCTAATCGATAAACGTAATTTTCATCTATTCCAACCCTTGCTGTATCAGGTGGCGACTGGCGGTTTATCGCCTGCGGATATTTCTTCGCCATTACGATCGATTCTCAACAAGCAGCAGAATACAAAGGTGTTGATGGGTGAGGTGAGAGATGTCGATCCCCATCAGCAGAAGATTTTCTTGAATAAGGGTGAGATTACTTACGATACTTTAATTGTGGCGACGGGTGTTAGTCACCATTATTTTGGGAATGAGCAATGGGCACCTACAGCTCCAGGCTTGAAGACGGTGGAAGACGCGCTGGAAATGCGCCGCCGGATTTTCATGGCGTTTGAAGCGGCTGAGAAGGAGACTGATGTAGAGAAACGCCGTGCTTGGTTGACGTTTGTGATTGTCGGTGGCGGGCCGACAGGGGTAGAATTAGCGGGTGCGATCGCCGAATTGGCTTATAGTACTCTGAAGAAGGATTTCCGCAATATTGATACGGCTGAAGCTAAGATTGTCTTAGTTGAAGGGATGGATCGAGTTTTGCCGCCCTATTCGCCAGATTTATCGGCTAAAGCGGCAATATCTCTAGAAAATTTGGGCGTGAAGGTACAAGTTAAGGCATTAGTTACCAATATCGAGGATAATGTGGTCACGATCCGTCAGGGCGATGCGATCGAGAAGGTAGAAGCTCGAACTGTATTGTGGGCTGCGGGTGTCAAAGCTTCGGTGATGGGTGAGATTTTAGCAAAGCATACGGGCGCGGAACTCGATCGAGTCGGACGAGTGATGGTTGAGCCAGACTTGAGCATCAAGGGCTATCCCCAGATTTTTGTGTTGGGAGATTTAGCGAATTTTACTAAGCCTGATGGGAAGCCGTTAGCAGGTGTAGCTCCGGTGGCGACGCAGGAAGGAAAGTATGTTGCGGACTTAGTTGTCAAACGGCTCTCTGGTCAAACTTCGCCAGACTTTGAATATTTTGATGCGGGAAGTTTGTCGGTAATTGGCAGACATTCCGCCGTTGCTGATTTCGGTTCGGTGAAATTGTCGGGCTTTTTTGCCTGGTTAATTTGGGTATTTGTCCACATTTATTATCTGATTGAATTCGATAATAAGTTGGTGGTATTCATTCAGTGGACTTGGAGTTATTTCACCCGCAAACGTGGGGCGCGGTTAATTACAGGTGATGAATCTTTGGGACAAATCGGTGTTGATGAAAAGGGTGATTATTTTATCTCGCCCAAAATCAAAGTTAGTGCTAAGGCTTAAATACCGTCTGAACTATGATTAGAATGATTTAAGGATGGACTGTGATTAAGAGAGAGTGATCTAATCTCTTACTAAATAGCAACTTTTAAGATATGTCTAGTAGGCAATCATAGTCTATCTATTAATCATTCTAATTATAGTTCAGACAACAGCTTAAAGCATTCCAAATGCTTCAACATAGCTGTCATAATCAGCATCGCTAAAACAGACAAAACTTACGCCTAGAATAGAAGGCTCTTGTTCTAGAAACGTATAGACAGTTTCTAGGGCAACTTTAGCAGCTAGATCGATCGGATAACCATAAGCACCACAACTAATCGCCGGAAAAGCGATCGTTTGAATATCATAAATCTTCGCTAGAGCGAGACTCTCACGATAACAACTCGCCAATAATTCCGGTTCGCCAGCTTTACCACCACGCCAAGTGGGGCCAACAGCATGAATAATATACTTAGCTGGCAATAGATAGCCATCTGTGATCTTAGCTTGACCCGTCGGACAACCATTAAGCTGCTGACATTCTGATAATAAATCTTCACCCGCAGCGTGATGAATTGCACCATCAACACCACCGCCACCGAGTAGAGAACTTTTTGCCGCATTAACGATCGCATCGACTGTTAATTTGGTAATATCACCCTGAATAATCCCCATCCGTTCTTGAGGTGTTGTGATTGCTTCGATGGTCATTTTTTCTTTTTTCTACAGTCTGGATTATAGCAAATTCGTAAATCCCTAAACCAGAACATCTTAACTACTGGTAAGATAGTTAGATCCAGTACTAGCCCCATTTTAATGAGTAGACCGATCGGAATTGACCTTTTTGCTGGTGCTGGGGGGATGTCGCTAGGCTTCGAGCAGGCTGGTTTTGATATTGTCGCAGCGGTGGAAATCGATCCGATTCATTGTGCAACGCATGAGTATAATTTTCCTCAGACTAAGACGATTTGTGGGAGTGTGATCGATCTTACTGGTGCTGAAATTCGCCGTAGAGCGAGATTAGGCAATAAAGATATCGATGTGGTGGTTGGTGGTGCGCCTTGTCAAGGTTTTTCACTGATGGGTAAACGGGCGTTTGAAGATCCACGGAATCAATTAGTATTTCATTACGTCCGAATTGTTCAAGAATTAAATCCTAAATATTGTGTGTTTGAAAATGTTCGAGGTTTAACCCTGGGTAAACACGCTCAATTCTTAGAAGAGTTAATTGTGGCGTTGGGGGAGGCTGGATATGATGTGCTGACTCCCTATCAAGTTTTGAATGCAGCCGATTATGGTGTACCGCAGGATCGAAGACGGTTATTTTTGGTAGGTACGCGCAAGGGTTTGAAATCGCCGGAGTATCCAGTGCCAATCGATCGTAGAATTACAGTCGGAGATGCGATCAATGATCTACCAAATGCTGACAGTTTTGACGATCTTAATCTCAGGGATTTTGTACCTGTAGAATGGTCAACAAATAGCCCCTATGCACGAAAATTAAGAGGATTCGATCGAGATCCTGATGATTATAGCTACCCGCGTAAATTCGATCCAAATTTACTCACCTGTAGCATCCGTACCGAGCACACCCAATCCTCTCAAGCTCGATTTGCAGTTACTCCACAGGGAAAAACCGATCCGATTAGCCGATTCCGCCGCCTCGAATCTACTGGACTTTGCAATACGCTCAGAGCGGGTACTGACAGCGCGAGGGGGGCACATACATCCCCTCGTCCGATTCATCCGCTATTTCCACGGGTAATTACGGTGAGAGAGGCGGCTAGGCTCCATTCCTATCCCGATTGGTTTCGCCTCCACGCAACAAAATGGCATGGCTGTCGTCAAATTGGCAATAGTGTTCCACCTTTGCTAGCGCGAGCGTTGGCGAGGGAGATATTAAAGGTACAGGATATTAAACCATCCAAGCCGAGGAAAATTCTCGATCGAGGTGAAGATCGGCTACTATCTTTTGATATGGGTAGTGCATCTAAATATTTTAAAGTATCACGCCATACGATCGCTCAACGATCTCGTAAAATACCAGTAGTAACGTAGTCTAATTAAGGTTCAGGGTTAATTTTAGTAAAAAATTTTGGATCGAACATTGGTTTATCTTCAGAAAACAAACTCACTTTTTTTGGTGATTGGGGTGTTGCGATCTCAACTGGAGCCGCTTCTTTTAAAGTCTCTTCTTGCCAAATTGTCGCATAGTCACTTTGCTGGGGCACATTTTTAAATATTTCCACAGCCGCAACTTTTTTGGCAATTACGAAAACATATAAAGGAGCCTGATTCACCAGTGTAACACGCTCTTTTAACTCATTTGGATCTTTGACAGAAAACCATTGAGATCCAGGCGCAGTTTCCATCACCAATAGGTTGACAATTTCATAACCATTTTCCTTGGTAAAAATCCGAAAAAGTAGTTCGGGACTAAATTGATAAAAGCCATGCCCCATAAAGTTATTGCCGATAGTCATCCCCAGATAATGACCACCAATTTTCACCATTTCCATGCAGTTTTTAATTGCAACAGGAAAGTTAAAGATATGTTCTAATGCCCCTCCATCTATCACCGTGTCATACTTGTCTTGATAACACTCAGGGATAATGCAATTCATATCGTGAAGATAAGTAGCATTTTCGTAATTTGAACAATCGAATGAATAGATGTTGTCCGCACCAATATAGCGAAAGAAAGCTTCAGAATATCCACTATTTTCTCTGAATATTAACTCAAGCTGTTCGCGATTGATTCGATAATTAAACTTTGAGAAAACATGTTCCAAATCGGGCTGATTTATATAAAGATATTGACGACCAATAGTTGCCATCTCTGAGAAGTCAAGCCCCAATGACTTTGCATATAAAATGAATTTTACACCGTTATGATCTAACCCCATAGTGCTCCAATCGCTCAAGTAACTCCCATAATCATAGTAAGCTTATTTTGACTCAATTTTAACTTTAAATATTCTAAGACATTGACGATAGAATGTAGAATAGATTGAAATCGTTCCCGAAAATACACCTCTTGCGCTCAGACTAACAATAATGAATACCATTCAACCGATCGATATTATCATTCTCTCGAATGCTCCTGGTGAGGTGACTACTTGGGTGCGTCCCGTGGTGCGATCGTTACGTGCTAAATTGGGGGACGATCGATCTAGTGTCCGCATTTCGGTGATTATGTCACCATGTCCAAATGCGAGTGGTAGAGAGGTGCAAATTTTAAGCACCTATAATGAGATCGATCGAGTTCAATCTGCGGAGCATTTTACTAAGTTTTTAATATGGGGTAAAACTGCGGATAATTGGGAATGGAGAGAAAAAGGTGTCGTGATTTTTCTGGGTGGCGATCAGTTTTATCCTGTGGTAATTGGGAAACGATTAGGTTATCAAACGGTTGTTTATGCTGAATGGATAGGGCGTTGGCAAGGATCGATCGATCGATTTGCCGTGATGAATGCTCAAGTTATTGAAAAAGTTAAACCGCAATATATCGATAAGTTTACGGTGGTTGGCGATCTGATGGTTGAGAGTCAAAGTAGTCTCAATCCTGACGCAATTAAGAGTCAAAATGATAACATGACGATCGGTTTACTAGTCGGCTCAAAGGTGGCAAAATTGGGGATGGGTTTACCATTGATGCTAGCCATTGCTGAATATATTCAGGCGAAGTATCCACAGGTAAAATTTATCATTCCGCTCGCGCCCACGATCGATCTCGCCACTATTTCCAAATATGGAGATCCGCTCAATAATCCCGCAATTGCGATGGTAAATGGGGCTGCATCTACACTAAACGAGGATGAATCAGGCTTTTATCTTCAGACAGCTAAAGGCTTAAAAGTCGCCGTAAACACCGATTTTCCGGCTTACGATCTGCTAACTGAATGTACCCTCTGCTTGACCACAATCGGGGCAAATACCGCCGAATTAGGCGCGTTAGGTGTGCCGATGATAGTTATCCTCCCCATGCAACAATTGGATGCGATGAGAGCTTGGGATGGGGGCTTAGGAGTATTAGTTAATTTACCACTGATTGGCTCACCGATCGCCAAACTAGTTAATACAATCGCTTTTCGCGCTCTCAAAGATCGTAAACTAGCATGGCCGAATATCTGGGCGAATCAACGCGAAATTGTGCCTGAATTAATCGGTGATTTAGATGCCAAAACCGTTGCAGAATTTACCATCGACTATCTCGAACATCCTGAGAAACTAGTGACGATGAAAACGGAGTTACGCCAAGTTCGCGGCGCAGCAGGTGCGGCGGATAAATTAGCTGCGATCGTTGAAGGTTTATTATAAAACTTAGTATGTCAGATAATTAAAACTAGCTCCAAGTTGACAGCCAGCGAATCAGGATATCTGGCAAATCTTTTCGTTTTCTAATTAATGGATCGATCGCAATATGTTTCGTAATCGCAGTTGCGAATATTCGATCATCATCAGCTAAGATCCGATATTTGATCTCAAATCCACAACTATCGATCGATTGTGGGGTGAGTTCAATCATTATTCGATCGCCACAATATAACGGTTTGAAAAAATCAGCCGATACATGGGTGATAGGTACGGCAAATTCAGAGTTGTTCACAAATGATTTGAGATCGATGTCCGATGCAATTAATGAAGCTTCATAGGCAACGTGGCACATCGAAATAATATTAGCAAAATACACAACCCCCGCTGCATCAGTATCTCTAAATTGAACTATATATTCATACATAAAAGACATACTTGTATCCCATTTAATTTAAGCTATCAACCATTAGCTAATGGCTACAGTAATACCAACTGAGAAGCGCAGAACAAAAAAACGACAAGACAGCACCGTTCCTACAGGTTAACGTTCCAAATAGGATTGCTACAATAATTATTAATTATCAATTATCAATTATCAACTAAACCAATAACAATGGCTGACACTGACTGAGTGCATGAGCCAACTGCTCGATCTTAACAGGCTTCGTCACATAGTCATGCATTCCCGCATCTAAGCATTCTTGTTTATCACCTTCTAAAGCATTTGCTGTCATCGCAATAATTGTCGGACAACGATGTCCGGGGAAGTCTGCGATAATCCGGCGAGTAGCTTCCATGCCGTCCATTTTGGGCATTTGCAAATCCATTAAAATCACATCATAATTGTGATGATGTAGACGTTCGAGGACTTCCAATCCATTCATGGCAATATCAGCTTGATACCCAATCCGCTTCAACATATGGATGGCGACTTTTTGGTTGACTAGATTATCTTCAGCCAAGAGAATTCGTAATGGGAATGTTGCTTTGTCGAAATCGTGATTTGGTGATTTTGCTTTTGGACTTGCTAAGACTCGTTCCGAATTTTCACCGAGGATATGTGTCAGGACATCTTGAAGTTGAAACTGTTTAATTGGTTTGTTTAAAGTAGCTGCAAAATTGACTTGAGATGCGGCAATTTCGGCACGACTGATACCGAGAGAACTGAGCATCACTAATGGTAGCTTTTGATATTCAGGAAATTCTCGAATTTTTTGGGCGAGTTCCAACCCATTCATGTCGGGCATTTGCATGTCTAAAATTGCCAGATCGAAATGTCCGCGTAAATTGAGTAGTTTCAGAGCTTCGGATCCAGATTCGGTTGGATGAGCGAGCATTCCCCACGATTGAGCTTGAAGAGCGAGAATTTTGCGATGGGTAGCATTATCTTCGACGATTAATAATCTTTTTCCTTGCAATTCTGCTGGTTTACACTGCTCTTGTCGATCGGCTTGATCTGTCGCGGGAGCTGCTTTGACAATAATAGTGAAGAAGAAATTTGACCCACCTTCCCCATTACTTTCAACCCACATCTTACCATGCATCAATTCGGTCAATCGTCTGCTAATAATTAGTCCTAAACCTGTACCACCATAGTTACGATTGGTAGAAGAATCGACTTGACTAAATGCTTTGAATAATCGATCGATCTTATCTTGGGGAATACCAATCCCAGTATCTTTGACGACAAATCTCACCTCATAGGTAGGCTCTTCGGCAGTAAGGATGAGATCTTCATCGATAAAATTAACTTTCCTAGCTGTTACCCCAACGATCACTTCGCCAGAGTTGGTAAACTTCAAACCATTGCCAATTAAATTAACTAAGATTTGACGGATGCGGGTAGCATCACCACATAATAAATTTGGTGTGTTTTTATAAATTAGATAGGCAAGTTCTAAGTTTTTTTCAGCAGCCTTGGGTGCGAGGAGATCGAGGGTTTCCTCAATACAGTCGCGGATATCAAAGGGTTGGTAGTCTAATTCTAATTTGCCCGATTCAATTTTAGAAAAATCCAAGATGTCATTGATGAGGGTGAGCAAAGAATCACCACTATGGCGAATCGTGCTGACAAAATCGTGTTGTTGAGCGGTAAGTTCCGTATCTAATAACAATCCCGTCATCCCAATCACGCCATTCATCGGCGTGCGGATTTCGTGACTCATGGCAGCAAGAAAAGCACTTTTAGCCTTATTCGCTGATTCAGCAGCTTTTCGGGAATGTTCGAGTAGATGATTTTGCTGTTGAAGTTTTTCTGATTGTTGACGTAGAGCTAAATTTGATGCTTCGAGTTGTCGATGTAAATTAGATCGATCGAGTATATGTTTGACTCGTTGTCGCAATACCGCCCAGTGAATGGGTTTGGTGATGTAATCAGCCGCACCTACCGCGTAAGCTCGATCGAGTGATGCACTATCATCTAATCCAGTAATCATCAATACTGGAGTCAGATCCCCGCCAGGTAGCTGTTTGAGCTGTTCGCAACATTCAAATCCATCCATTCCAGGCATCAATCCATCCATCAGTACCAAATCTGGTTGGATTTCCTGATAAATCACGATTGCTTCTTCCCCATTGCGGGCAATACGCACCTGATAACCGTCTGCCTGAACTTTTTCGCACAGGATTTGTCGAACTACCTCATCATCATCGACAATCAGGATCAGTGGTGGGTAATGGGGTGTTTGACCGATTATCATTGTGGCTAACGATCGAGTATAAAATTTGACTTAACCAGGGGTAAGCTGCTTACTTTATTTATCCCCAAAATCGACTGCGAACTGACATCGGCAATCCCGATTGCGAAATATTAGCGAACTTATTTAGGCAATCGATCGTCACTAACAACCGTTCTGTGATACCATCTGTGTGTTATGTGGGACTAATTTTGCTGTAATTCCGAGCTGCCATTGACGGTTAACCGCTATTACCTGCGGGAAGATCCGGCAGGCAGACGCGTAAGCCGTGCCAAGATTATCGTTCTGTGTCCGATCCTTTGCTCATTTGACTGTAACTTCATGCAATTGCGAGATTCCCTCCGACGAACTAAGATTGTTGCTACCATCGGCCCTGCAACTAGTAGCCCTGAAGTATTGAAACAATTGATTCAAGCCGGAGCGACGACTCTGCGTCTCAATTTTTCACATGGTACTCATGACGATCATTTGGCAAATATTCGCCTGATTCGGCAAATATCTTTTGAACTAAATCAGCCCGTCGGCATTTTACAAGATTTACAGGGACCAAAAATTCGGTTGGGTAAATTTGCCGCTGGTTCGATCGTCGTCAAAAATGGCGATCCATTCACGCTAACGAGTAAAATTATTCCAGGTACCCAGACGATTAGTTCAGTCACCTACGAAACGCTCGCAGATGAAGTGCCTGTGGGTTCGACCATCCTCCTCGATGATGGAAAAGTTGAAATGATCGTCACTGGTGTCGATCGAGATACAAGCGAATTGCACTGTAAAGTAGTAGTCGGTGGGCCGTTATCGAATAGTAAAGGTGTCAATTTTCCAGGCGTTTATCTGTCGATCAAAGCCTTAACTGATAAAGATCGGGTCGATTTGATGTTCGGTCTAGATCAAGGCGTAGACTGGGTAGCACTGAGCTTTGTTCGCAACCCTGCGGACATCCTCGAAATCAAAGAATTAATTGCCAATGCGGGTAAAGAAGTCCCCGTAATCGCTAAAATCGAGAAGCACGAAGCAATCGAGCAAATGGAAGAAATCCTCTCGCTCTGCGATGGGGTAATGGTTGCACGGGGCGACTTAGGCGTAGAAATGCCCGCCGAACAAGTCCCCAGAATTCAGAAACAATTAATCGCTACCGCCAATCGGATGGGAATTCCGATTATTACCGCTACCCAAATGCTGGATAGTATGGTGAATAACCCGCGTGGTACTCGTGCCGAGATTTCCGACGTTGCCAACGCGATTTTAGATGGTACAGATGCACTGATGCTCTCCAACGAAACCGCTGTGGGGATTTATCCGATCGAAGCCGTCGAAACAATGGCGAGAATCGCCCTCGAAACCGAGAAAGAAAAGCTCTCCAAACGCTGGGAAGACAACAAACGATCGATTCCTAATGCCATCAGCGAAGCCGTCGGTAATATCGCCGAACAACTCGGAGCCGCCGCAATTATCCCCTTTACCAAAACTGGAGCTACCGCTCGAAGTGTTTCCAAGTTCCGTCCATCCAAGCCAATTCTCGCCGTCACACCTCATGTAGACGTAGCTCGTAGGCTTCAGCTCGTTTGGGGCGTTCAACCAATGCTCTTGCTCGATTTAGCCAACGTCAACGATAACTTCCAAGCTGCCATCAACATGGCACGAACAAGTAATATCCTCCAAGAAGGCGATCTAGTTGTCATTACATCTGGTACTCAAGGTGTAGCTGGTTCGACTGATTTAATCAAAGTCGAAGTCGTCACCGCAATTTTGGGACAGGGTATTGGTATCGGTGCAGGTTTGGTGACAGGAGCCGCTCATATTGCCCGCACACCAAGAGATCTCGCTAACTTTAAGAAAGGGGATATCTTGATTTGCATGACAACCAATGCTGAATATTTAGACGCAATTCGTGAAGCTAGTGCGATTGTGGTGGAAGATGAGAGTCTCACCTGTCATGCGGCGATGTTAGGCTTGCGATTGAATATTCCCGTGATTGTGGGCGCGAAGGATGTCACAGGGACTATTCAGGCTGGAGCCACAATCACTTTAGATGTCCAACGTGGACTAATCTATTCTGGGGCAATTAGTTTTAATTAAGGGCGTTGCCATGCGTCAATCTGACCATTACTCTAAAGCCCTTGACCGATCGAGTCTTTCGCCCTAAGATACTAACAGGTCTGACTGCGACGTTGGTGACTGCCAATAACGTTTTTTGATCTATGCTTGAATTTTTTACGGGAACCCATGTAGTTCTAGCGGCGGTAGACTGAACTTTTGGATTCAGAAACTTTACGCGCGAACATCCGGTACCCACCTGGTTTTAACCAGGTCATAAACTGAGGTAAGACGGCGTTGCGGTTGACCTAAATTTTTAAAGACAAAACCCTTAGTATTCTTGCTAAGGGTTTTGTTTAGGGAGATGGGAGTTGGGAGTTGGGAGTGGGGGGTGATTTTTGAGACGAGGACTTAGAGTCTATCCCCAATTGACTGATAAAATGGGATCTAAAGATATTGAATGAGATTAATAAGATCATGACACCACAGGATTTGATGAAGCAGGAAGTTGGTAAGGCTGCTGCGGCGCGAGTACAGTCGAATTCTATCGTGGGATTGGGAACGGGTTCTACGACTGCATTTGCGATCGAGTATATCGGCAAACGGTTGGCAGATGGAGAGATTACCAATGTCAAAGGGATTCCGACTTCATTCCAAGCCAGAGTTTTGGCAAAACAATATGGGATTCCTTTAACTACTTTAGATGAAGTCGATCGCATTGATATCGCGATCGATGGTGCGGATGAAGTAGATCCAAATAAAAATCTGATCAAAGGTGGCGGTGCGGCTCACACTCAAGAGAAAGTCATCGACGCGCTGGCGGCTCAGTTTATCGTAGTGGTAGACAATACTAAACTAGTCGATAAATTAGGTTCTACTTTCCTGTTGCCTGTGGAAGTGATCCCAATGGCGGTAACTCCCGTGATGAAAGCGATTGAGAAGCTAGGTGGTAAACCCCAACTGCGGATGGGTATCCGCAAAGCTGGCCCAGTTGTCACGGATCAAGGTAACTTAGTAATTGATGTAAAATTCGACTCGATCGACAATCCGGCTGAGTTAGAAAAGACGCTCAATAATATTCCTGGTGTCCTCGAAAATGGTCTTTTTGTCGGAGTTACAGACTTGGTACTAGTTGGCGAAGTTCAGGGCGATAAAGTCATCATCAAGGAAATGTAAAAGCCAGGATCCTGATTGACGGACAAAACTCCTGAAACAACGAAAATCAGTAGGTTGGGTTGAGGCTTCCGAAACCCAACTTTGACACCAACAGCCTAGAAATGTTGGGTTTCATTCTTCAACCCAACCTACGGGAAAAAGATTTGTCCGT